>NZ_JOMR01000001.1:1200000-1502738 GCF_000711195.1 Thiomicrospira pelophila DSM 1534
TTATTTAGAATATGTAGAAACATCAGACTACCCGAATGGCTTGGATTATTTAGCGCAATATCCAAATTTGATTGTGTCACGTACCTTTTCGAAAGCTTATGGTTTGGCATCTTTGCGTGTAGGCTACATGGTGGCTAGTGAGGAAATTATCTCGTATATTAACCGCTTACGCGCGCCATTTAACGTCAACCACTTTGCTCAAGTAGCGGCCGCTGCGGCTTTGCAAGATCAGCAATTTGTTTTGCAATCGGTTGAATTGAATCGCCAAGGTAAACAACAAATCTGCGAAGCTTTAGCTAGATTGGATATCTCATTTATTCATTCAGAAGGCAACTTTGTGTGTGTTGAATTTGGTGATAAGGCTTCAGAAATAAACACAAAACTATTACACCATGGCGTGATTGTTCGCCCAGTTAGTAACTATGGTTTAACTCGTTTTTTACGCGTTTCCATTGGTAACCGGGCCGAAAACCAACACTTTATCGATGCCCTGCATCAGGTGCTTTAACGCATGAGAATTGAGCGCTTATGTGTAATCGGAGTGGGTTTGATTGGCGGTTCGTTTGCTTTAAAGCTTAAACAGCTGGGTTTGGTAGATGAAATTGTCGGTTACGGACATCGCGTCGAAAATCTAGAAAAAGCGGTTGCGCTCGGTGTCATTGACCGCTATGAAACAGACGTCACCTTCGCCGTTAAAGACGCGGATTTAGTGGTGTTGTCCGTCCCATTAGGCGCGATTGGTTCGCTATTTGCCGAAATAGTGCCACATCTTAATCCAAAAACAATTGTAACGGATGCCGGTAGTGCCAAAGACAGCGTAATCAAAGATATTGTAGAGAAACTGGGAGATTGTCCGCCAAACTTTGTACCTGGGCATCCAATTGCAGGTCGTGAAAAAAGCGGGGTGGAAGCGGTTGAAGCGGATTTGTACCAAAACCATCGTGTCATTTTAACTCCCACTGAAACCACCAGTGAATCCGCAGTTGAGTTAGTAAAGTCACTTTGGACATCGGTTGGCGCTAATGTCAGCTTAATGGCTCCGGCTTTTCATGACGAAGTATTTGCTGCAACCAGTCATTTGCCACATATGCTGGCATTTGCGTTAGTGGATATGTTGAATGAACACGCTGAGCTGGGCAATGTTTTTCAATACACCGCTGGAGGATTCCGCGACTTCACACGGATTGCATCCAGCGATGCGACTATGTGGCGAGATATAGCTTTGCATAATTCGACAGCCCTAGTGAAGTGGTTGAACGAGTATCAGGCGGAATTAAAACAACTCACACAGTTAATTGAATCCAAAAATGGTCCCGCGTTATTTACACTGTTTGATCAAGCCAAAGCGGCACGGGATCAACATATTCTAAATCGCAACACGGATATTTAATAATCTAACTTCTTTAAATTAAAATTCAATATTAAGACCAACCTTATGAAAAATATACGTTTTATTATCCAGCCTGGTGGCTCATTAACCGGTACGATTCGTGTTCCAGGTGATAAATCTATTTCACACCGAAGCATCATGTTGGGGTCAATTGCAGAAGGCACAACCAGCGTAACGGGCTTTTTAGAAGGTGATGATAGCTTGGCGACCTTAAAAGCTTTCCAAGCAATGGGGGTTAAGATTGATGGCCCACATCAGGGCAAAGTTATAATTGAAGGCGTCGGCTTGAAAGGTTTAAAGGCACCCAGTCACGCGCTGAATATGGGAAATTCAGGCACTTCTATGCGCTTATTATCTGGCATTTTGGCTGGTCAAGACTTTAGTTGTGAATTAACCGGCGATGCCTCTTTAAGCAAACGTCCCATGAAGCGTGTAATTGATCCTCTAACACAAATGGGAGCGACGATTGCCAGTGAGGATAAAGGTCTTCCTCCACTAAAGATTCAGGGAAGTCCTAAGCTTAAAGCGATTGATTACACCTTACCCATGGCGAGTGCACAGGTTAAGTCTTGCGTGTTATTGGCCGGTTTATATGCCGATGGCGTAACCCGCGTTATTGAGCCTGCACCGACTCGAGACCATACGGAACGCATGTTGCGCGGTTTTGGTTATGAAGTGCAATCTGAAGCCTTAGATAAATTAGCCACACGCGTTACATTAAAAGGTGGCGGAAAACTCAAAGCTGGGCCTATTGATGTGCCATCTGATATTTCTTCAGCCGCGTTTTATATGGTTGCCGCCTCGATCGCACCAGGATCGGATTTATTAATTCAGCACGTAGGTTTGAACCCAACTCGCACCGGCATTATTGATATTTTGCGTTTGATGGGTGCTGACTTAACCTTGGAAAACGAACATGAAGTCGGCGGAGAGCCGGTGGCGGATGTCCGTGTACGCTATGCAAAACTAAAAGGAATTCAGATTCCTGAAGCTTTAGTGCCTTTAGCGATTGATGAATTCCCGGTTTTATTTGTTGCTGCTTCCGCCGCTGAAGGTACAACGGTGTTAACTGGTGCTGAAGAATTACGCGTCAAAGAGTCTGATCGGATCCAAGTTATGGCGGATGCTTTGCAGGCCATTGGTGTTGACGCGCAACCGACAGAAGATGGCATGATCATTAAAGGTGGCCAACAAGTACCGCAAAAATCAAAAATCATTAGTCATCATGATCATCGTATTTCAATGGCAATGACGGTTGCGGCCTTAACGGCAGTGGCACCGATTGAAATTGAAGATTGCGCCAACGTAAACACGTCTTTTCCTGGATTTGTTGAGCTGGCAAACTCAGTTGGTCTTAAAGTTGTCGCACAGGAGGCATCAGAATAATGCATACAATCGTTACTGTTGATGGCCCAAGCGGAGTTGGGAAAGGCACATTAGCTCAACTTTTATGTGACTATACAGGTTTTCATTTTTTAGATAGTGGGGCGATTTATCGCACGCTCGCTTATGGCGTGATCGCGAAAAATATTGATCTGGCCAATATGCCTGAACTGGTGAATTTAGCCGAAAGCTTACCGGTGATATTTGAATCTGGACGCGTACTGTTTGATGGTAAAGATATAACCACGGCCATTCGCAATGAAGAGGTCGCTGCCATGGCCTCCAAAGTAGCGGCGATTCCTGAAGTACGCGCGGCTTTATTACAGCGCCAAAAGGATTTCGCACAAGCACCAGGCCTGGTGGCTGATGGTCGTGATATGGGTACGATTGTTTTCCCAAAAGCACATGCAAAACTTTTTTTAAAGGCCTCCGCTGAAGTACGTGCAGAAAGACGCGTTAACCAGTTGAAAAATCAAGGTGTTACTGTTAATATTGCCCAAATAACTCGCGACATTATGGAACGTGACGAGCGTGATCAAAACCGCTCAGTATCGCCTTTAGTGCCTGCGCAAGATGCTTTTATCATTGATACGAGCGATTTAAACATCGATCAAGTCTTTGAAAAAGCAAAAGAATTCCTACAAAAACGTGGGATATGACGACAAGGTTGATTATTGGGGAATCAACCATTGCTAACTGACCCGAAACACATTACTTGCCCCAAAATTGGTATTGTATTCGGTTTTGTAATTTAATTTGGTAATCCACTCATGAGTGAAACTTTTGCACAGTTATTTGAAGAATCTCTTCAGCTAGACCGCTTCCAAACAGGCGCTTTAATCATCGGTACTGTTGTTGGTATTGATAAAGAAACCGTAATGGTTGATGCCGGTATGAAATCAGAATCGGCCATCCCAAGAAAACAATTTGAAGACGCTAATGGCGAACTAGAAGTCGCCGTTGGTGATGAAGTTGAAGTTTGCCTAGAGGCCTTAGAAGATGGCTTCGGCGAAACTCGCTTATCGCGCGAAAAAGCGAAACGCGCGAAAACTTGGGATCGTCTTGAAGCTGCCGTTGAAGAAAACGAAACCGTTATTGGTTTTGTTACCGGTAAAGTTAAAGGCGGCTTGACCGTTGATGTTGAAGGTGTACGTGGTTTCTTACCAGGTTCATTGGTTGACACACGTCCGATTCGCGACTTTGGTTTCCTAGAAGGTAAAGAAGTTGAGTTGAAGCTGGTTAAGATCGATCGTAAGCGTAACAACGTGGTGGTATCACGTCGTGCCGTGATCGAAGCTGAGAGCAGTGCAGAACGTGAAGCGCTATTGGCGAACATGGAAGAAGGTTCCGTTCTTAAAGGTATCGTTAAAAACCTTACTGACTACGGCGCATTCATCGATTTGGGTGGTGTTGACGGTCTATTGCATATCACTGATATGGCATGGCGTCGTGTTAACCATCCTTCAGAAATCGTTCAGGTTGGTGATGAAATCGAAGTTAAGGTTCTTAAGTTCGACAAAGAACGTAACCGTGTTTCTCTAGGCTTGAAGCAAATGGAAGAAGATCCATGGTCAGATATGGTCGCGCGTTACCCAATCGGTTCTGAAACCGCTGGTAAAGTGGCTAACATCACAGACTACGGCGCATTCATCGAAATCGAAGAAGGCATCGAAGGTCTTGTTCACACCTCTGAGTTGGATTGGACTAACCGCAACATTCACCCATCTAAAGTGGTTCACTTGGGTCAAGAAGTGCGCGTGAAAATCCTAGACGTAGACCAAGAACGTCGTCGTATTTCATTAAGTATCAAACAGTGTACTGTTAACCCATGGGAAGGCTTCTCAGCGACTCATAACAAGGGTGACAAGATCACAGGTAACATCAAGTCAATTACTGACTTCGGTATCTTTATCGGCCTAGACGGCGGTATTGATGGTTTGGTTCACTTGACGGATATCTCTTGGGCTCAAAATGGCGAAGAAGCCATTCGTGAATTCAAGAAGGGTGACGAGCTTGAAACCATCATTCTTTCTATTGATCCAGAAAGAGAGCGTATTTCGCTAGGTCTAAAGCAGCTTGAGCAAGATCCTTTCTCACAATATGTGGCCGCTAATGGCAAAAACAGCATTGTAGTTGGGACGGTTAAGTCTGTAGACGAGAAGGGCGCGGTAATCGATTTAGCTGAAGAAGTGGAAGGTTATCTTCGTACTTCAGAACTTAAAGAAGAAACGCGTGATGCAACTACTGTTCTAAGTGTTGGTGATAAAGTTGAAGCTAAGATCACTAACATTGACCGTAAGAGCCGTAGCCTATCTTTGTCTGTTAAAGCGAAAGATAAGCAGGATGAGGCAGAAGCGATTAAAGGCTATACCTCTAATCAAGATCAAGCCACCAATACGCTTGGTGACTTATTAAAAGGTCAGCTCTAAACCTGACAAACGATTTTTAATTCATTAGCTTGAATTAAAAATATTGTTTGGTCGTTCAGTGTTGAGTTAATTTTATTAGCTCAATGCTGTTCCTCATCATTAGTGAGAAGGTAAAGAGTATTGAAATGACCAAGTCAGAATTGATTGAGCTCATAGCGAGAAAACAAACCCAACTCTCACAAAAAGATGTCGAGATTGCGGTAAATCAGATTATTGAGTCGATGATTAATGCTTTAGCTGAAGGCGATCGAATTGAAATTCGTGGGTTCGGCAGTTTTAGTTTGCATCATAGACAAGCCAGAATGGGACGAAATCCTAAAACTGGTGAAGCAGTAAAGCTACCCGAAAAGCGTGTTCCACACTTTAAACCGGGTAAAATTCTGCGTGAACAGGTTGATGCGTCTAAAGCATCGACTGATATCATATGTTAAAAATTGAGCCAACCTTTTATGATTAAGCTCCTATCTTTAATTGCAACCCTTGCATTTGTTGGATTTGGAGTCGTATTGGGTTTGCTTAATCCAACACTTGTGTCGTTTGATTATTTATTTGGTCAGCGGCACATTCCTCTTTCCGTTTTACTCAGTGTTTCATTTGTCCTTGGTATGCTTTTCGCCGGTCTATTCGTGTTTACGCAAGTCATGCGTTTGCAATGGAAACTGCATCGTTTGAATAAACAGCATAAACAACAAGCCATTGAAATTATTGAACTCAAAAAACAATTGCATAAAACACCCTCAGCCCCGTCACATGATATGGCACTTAAGAATCCGGGCTAAGTGTTTAAATTTAAATTAATTTTACGTTACTAGGGGAACGATCGTGTCGTCATCTTCTCGTGTTATTGTGGCTTTAGATTTTGCTAATCAAGCCGATGTTTTCAAGCTTGTTGATCAGCTTGATCCAACGCAATGCAAGCTCAAAGTGGGCAAAGAATTATTTGCCATCGCCGGACCAGGCCTGGTTGAACAGCTGGTCAGTCGTGGTTTCGATGTGTTTTTAGATTTAAAGTATCTTGACATTCCAAATACGGTTGCAATGGCCTGTAAAGCCGCGGCAAACATGGGTGTTTGGATGGTTAATGTGCATGCTTTAGGTGGTCCCAATATGATGACTGCTGCCAAAGAGGCTATATTGTCTGCTGATCATCAGCCGATTTTAACCGCGGTGACTATTCTTACCAGCTTTGATCCTGCACAGCTAAATGCTATTGGCCTATCAGGAAGTATTCAAGACAATGTCGTGCGTTTGGCTAAACTGGCGCAAAGTTCTGGTGCAGACGGGGTAGTGTGCTCTGCACAAGAAGCCACCGAACTTAGAAAACATGTGTCAAAGGATTTTTGTTTAGTCACTCCGGGGATTCGTCCAGCCGGCTCAAAAACGGATGATCAGAAGCGCATTATGACCCCGGTTGAAGCCGTTCAAGCTGGCTCGGATTATTTGGTGATCGGCCGTCCAATTACTCAATCATCAGACCCTTTGGCATCGTTATTAGAAATTAACCAATCTTTAAGCTAGAAAGCCCTCTAAACTTATTGCATTAAGGCGTGGATTTCTCTATAATTCTCGCCTTTCATGCGGCATAAACGCCGTTTTGGAATTCCTTGCCTTATCATTGAAAAGTGAAAGGCTCTGTTATTAGATCCATAAGGAGAGACCATGCGTCATTATGAAGTAGTATTCCTAGTGCATCCTGATCAAAGCGAGCAGGTGCCTGCAATGATCGAGCGTTACCGTTCGATCATTGAACAAGCTGATGGAAAGATTCACCGTCTAGAAGACTGGGGTCGTCGTCAATTAGCTTACACAATCAACAAAGTACACAAAGCGCATTACATTCTAATGAATATTGAATGTAACCAAACCGCTTTGGATGAACTTGAAAATGCGTTCTATTACAATGATGCCGTGTTACGCAAAATGGTAATCGCACGTAACGAAGCGGTTACTGAGCCGTCTGTCATGGCAGGCAAGAAAGATGATAAATCTGAAGCCACTTCATACCATAAGGGAGAGTAACATGGCGAGAAATTTTGGACGTAAAAAATACTGCCGTTTTTCTGCAGAAGGCGTTAAAGAGATCGATTATAAAGATATTGATACCTTGCGTGCTTACATTACCGAAACAGGTAAAATCGTACCTAGCCGTATTACAGGTACCAGCGCTAAGTATCAGCGTCAATTGGCGACAGCTATTAAGCGTGCACGCGTATTAGCTTTATTGCCATACACTGATCAGCACAAGTAATTAAAGTTCTGAAGAAACAAGTAATACTATGATAGCAATTGCCAATTTTGTGATGAAAGGCCCTATGCAGGCTTATCTAGCAGCGATTGGGTTTGCCTTGTTGACTGTTTGGTTTAGCCCGTTTGGTATTTTTGCGGGTGCCGTTATCGCATTAATTACATTACGAGTTGGTGTAAACGATGGTTTTAAAACATTATTAGCTGCAATGGCTGTTCACCTGGTGGTTTCTGGATTTTTATCTGGAACTTACTTACCTGGTCTAATAGCCATTATTGAGTTTATGGTGCCTATTTGGATTTTGGCGGTTGTGTTACGTCAAAGCAATTCAATGGGTTCAACACTTCAGTTAGCGGCCTTAATGTCCGGTGCAGGTTTATTACTCGCTCATTTCATGTTAGGGGATTTACCTGCATGGTGGATGGGTTTATTTGACCAGATGTTCCGTCCTGTTTTAGAAGAAGCCGGTGTGGCTTATTCGACCGACACGATTGAGCAAATGACCAATGTTATGTCTATGTTATTAGCCATGTTTGCGGTTGTTCTCTGGTTTGGTACGGTGTTAATCGGGCGCTGGATGCAGGGTGTTTTATATTATCCAGGACAGTTCCAAAAAGATTTTCATCAGTTAAGATTGCCTAAGAATGTGGCGATAGCAACGGTGATTGTCGCGATTGCCAGCTTATTTTTAAATGAATCTAGCGGTGGATTGTTAGGTGACTTATTTGGCTTGCTTAGTATTGTATTAATGTTTCAAGGACTGGCGATTAGCCACCATGCAGTGTTTATTAAACATCTCAGCAAGGGTTGGTTATTTGCTCTATATTTTTTACTGCTTGTGTTTCCACAAACAGTATTAGTTTTAGCGATCGTCGGCTTAGCGGATACATTTAGTGATTTCCGCAGTCGATGGGTAGAAAGTAAATAGAGGTTTTCTTATGAACGTTATTCTGCTTGAAAAAGTACAAAATTTAGGCGGTTTGGGTGATCAGGTTGCGGTTAAAGCCGGATATGCTCGTAACTTCCTGATTCCACAAGGTAAAGCTAAACCTGCTACAAAAGACAACGTAGCGGAATTTGAAGCACGTCGTGCAGAGCTTGAAAAGCAAGCGGCTGAGTTATTAGCTCAGGCCCAAGCGGTATATGAAAAAATGAATGGTATGGTTGTCACGATTGAAGCGAGCGCTGGTGAAGAAGGCAAGCTATTCGGTTCAATCGGTACCCAAGATATTGCGGATTCACTAAAAGCATCTGGTTTCGATATCGAGCGTCGTTTTGTGCGTATGCCTGAAGGGCCACTTCGTCATACCGGCACATTTGAAATTGATGTTCAATTACATACTGATGTAATTGCTTCAATTAATGTTGAGGTAAAAGCAGGCGCTTAATTCGTCAGCTTTACTTGCGTTTAAAAAAGCCAAAATGATTTTTTCATTTTGGCTTTTTTTTATTTCAACTCGACAGCCCCGATTTTTCTATCCGCATCGTTTATAATAAGAACTCATTTATAAATTCAGCATGTTGGTTATGAAAGGCAATCTCCAAACCGTTACAACGGCCGCCCAAACTCCCTTTAAAGTGCCACCGCACTCCATCGACTCAGAACAATCTGTACTGGGCGGGTTAATGTTATCAAACACTTCATTTGAAGATGTTTCAGTTGTCATTAACGAATATGATTTCTATACCAAACAACATCAAGCGATTTACTCGGCCATTTGCGAATTAAGCCGTAGTAATAAACCATTTGACTTGGTTACAGTGGTGGAGTTGTTAGAAGCCTCAAATCAAATTGAATTGGCGGGGGGGAAAGCTTATCTTGCAGAACTTGTGTCAAATACACCGGGTGCCGGTAACATTCTATTCTATGCACAAATTGTGCGCGAAAAATCGGTTCTTAGAAAGCTGATTGATGCATCAAATGAAGTGTCGGAAAGCTGTTTCTTTACCAAAGGTAAAGATATTCGTGAAATTCTGGACTTTGCTGAATCCAAAATCATGGCGATCGCTGAGCATGGAGAAGGTAAACAACGCCAATACAAAACCATGGATGAGCTATTGGCCTCAGCCATTAACCGAATTGATGAACTATTTAACTCAGATGGTTCGATTACCGGAATTGAAACCCACTTAACTGAGTTTGATGAAATGACATCCGGCCTGCAAAATGGTGATTTATTAATTGTGGCCGGACGACCATCCATGGGTAAAACCACTTTTTCGATGAACCTGGCTGAAAACGTAGCGACAAGAAGCGGTTATCCAGTCGCGGTCTTTAGTATGGAAATGCCCGGCGAGCAATTGGCGATGCGTATGATTAGCTCGTTGGGCCGAATTGACGCCCATCGCATGCGAACTGGTAAGCTCCAGCCGGAAGACTGGGCCAAGATGAATAAATCTATTTCACTTTTGTCTAGCGCTGATATTTATATTGATGATACACCCGCTCTCATGATTACAGAGTTGAGAGCCCGCGCACGTCGTATTGATAAAGATATTCGGGATAAACAACGCCGCAAAGCGATCGATTCGGGGGTTGAGGATCCGGAATCAAAAGTAACCGGTTTAGGTTTAATTGTCATCGATTACCTTCAGCTTATGCGAGGCTCTCATAATACCGATAATCGTGTAAATGAAATATCCGAAATTTCGCGTGGTTTAAAAGCCCTTGCAAAAGAATTAAACATCCCCGTTATTGCTTTATCACAGCTCAACCGAAGCTTAGAACAACGCCCAGATAAACGTCCCAAAATGTCAGACTTGCGAGAATCCGGTGCGATTGAACAGGATGCCGACTTAATTATTTTCATTTATCGTGATGAAGTTTATCACCCTGATACCGATGATAAAGGCACCGCTGAAATTATTATTGGTAAACACCGTAACGGCTCTATAGGTACGATTCGTCTAACCTTTATTGGCGAATATACTCGTTTTGAAAATTACGCTTCCATGCCAGCACAGGATATGCATTACTAGTATGTCACGTCCTATTTGCGCCCAAATCAACTTAGCGGCATTACGTCATAATTTAAACCAAGTTCGCGATTTAGCACCAAATTCTAAAATTTGGGCGGTGATTAAAGCGAATGGATACGGTCATGGAGTAGGCCGAGTGGCTAATCAACTTGCTTCGGCTGACGGATTTGCGGTGGCGTCAGTTGATGAAGCTCTAATTTTGCGTCAAAAAGGATTTATCCATCGTATCCTGCTACTTGAAGGGGTTTTTTCAGCCGATGAAATCAATCTAGTAGAACAACACCGCTTAGAAATGGTAGTGCATTCACCTCATCAAGTTAACTGGCTATTGAAAGCGGATATTCAAACACCGATTAAAGTCTGGGTGAAATTAGATACGGGCATGCATCGGTTAGGATTTAGTCCGCAAGATTTTGAACAAATTATGATTAAGTTACAAAGTGTCCAACCCAGGATCAGTTTGCATGTGATGTCTCACTTTGCCAGTGCGAGTGAGAGCGCCGAATTTACGGCTAAACAACTTGCAGTTTTTGAACAAATGACTCAGAACCTTGACTACCCAAGAAGTTTTGCTAACTCAGCAGCCGTGCAACACCTAACGCAGGCGCATTTTGAGTGGGTTCGTCCTGGCATCATGTTATATGGCGCAGGTATTTTAAATAAGTGGCAAACTCAATTCCGTGCCGTACTCACTTTTCGTACGAAACTTATCAGCCTTAAATGGATTGAGCCAGATGAGGCGGTGGGATATGGTCAAACATGGCAAGCTGAACGCCGCAGTTTAATTGGTGTGGCTGCGGCGGGTTATGGTGATGGTTATCCTCGTCATGCGCCTAGCGGTACCCCCGTTTTGGTTAATGGAGAACGTGCTCAAATTGTCGGTCGTGTTTCCATGGATATGATTACGATAGATTTAACCGACTTTGCAGACACGGTAAAGATTGGCGATCCAGTGATCTTGTGGGGAGACGGTTTAAGTGTGGACGAAATTGCTGACTCGGCTGGTACAATCGGTTATGAACTCTTATGTGGTATTACCCAACGCGTGCCCATAGTTGAAGTGAATAGTGAGGTTCAGTAATTGAAAAAAACACTTAATATTCATTCGAAAACAATCGCTTATCAAGGATTCTTTAGAATTGAATTAGTCGATTTCCAGCACAGTCTTTATCAAGGTGGCATGAGCCCAAACATACAGCGTGAACTATTCAATCGAGGCCAAGCGGTGGTTGTTTTACTTTACGACTTAGCTAAACAATGCGTGGTTTTAATTGAGCAGTGCCGAGCAGGCGCATTAGATCAAGCTCACAAAAATCAAGACGACCACCAGGCCTGGTTGATCGAACCGGTTGCCGGTATGATTGACGAAGGTGAAACTGCATTAGAAGCATGTGAACGCGAAGTATTAGAAGAGGCGGGGATCGCTTTAAATAATTTTGAATACATAACGCAGTTTTACCCCAGCCCAGGCGGTTCAAGCGAAATTTTACACCTTTATGCGGCCGAACTAGACAGCGATCAAGTGGCTGAATACTCGGGTTTAGAACATGAGGTGGAGGATATTCGAATTATCAGGTATCCCTTTGATCAAGCTAAACAACAACTACTGAATGGGGAATTTAATGTAGCCAGTACCATCATTGGGTTACAATGGCTTTTTTTTCAACGTTTAGCCTCCTAAACCACTGAGTATCAGCCATGCTTGACCTATTTCGTTATGCCCATCCCAGCAAAAGACTGCATCAGATAATGGTTCTAATCAGTTCAGCTGCGTCCGTAATCTGGTTATATTACACGATCATAGCGCAGCAACTTTTACCGCGTATGATTAAAGGCGAAACTGAATTGTTGGATGCTTTAATAGGGTTTCCTTTGGTCTTAGCCTTGGCGATTGTAATTTATGCGATTGTGTATTGGTCAATTAAATGGTTCATTATCTTTGTAGCCCCCCAAAAACTAACTTTACCTCCTGAAGAACATGAGGTGGAATTTGATCCTTCGTCTCAGAATGATCAACCGCCTTCAGATAAGCCTTAAAATCTCATGACATTCATTGCTATTAAAGCTGAAATTAAACAGCTGATTCGTTTGGCTCTACCTATTTTTACCGCCCAACTTGCTTTAACCAGCCTAGGTGTTGTGGATACCATTATGTCTGGCTGGGTTGGGGTGGCCGATTTGGCGGCGATTGGCCTAGGTTCCAGTGTATTACTGCCAGTCTTTATTTTTACCACCGGCATCCTGTTAGCGATGACGCCAATGACGGCACGATATTTAGGTCAAAATAAAGTCGAGCAAATTGGCTATAACCTAGCGCAAGGTTTATGGCTAGCTTTACCATTGGGCATCGCCAGTATGCTAGTTTTAATGAATCCGCAAGCTTTACTAAACCTACTGAACCTAACACCCGAAGTGTTTTCTTTGACCGAAGACTATCTATTTTGGGCGGCATTCGGCTTACCTGGCATCGCACTGTTTCAAGTCTATCGATTCTTTTGGGAAGGCCTGGGGATCACATTGCCAACCTTAACATTAAGTTTGGGCGCGTTATTTTTGAATATTCCGCTAAATGCCTTATTTATTTACGGTTATGGACCAATAGAGGGCATGGGAGCGGTCGGTTGTGGTGTCGCGACAGCAATTGTTATGTGGTCGATGTTGATTGGGGGCTGGGTTTATGTGCGTTTTTCCGCTAAAACACAGGCCTACCGCGCAAAAACTAGAGTTTGGCCGAATTGGTTAACCGGCTTTAAGCCGATTTTGCTGCTTGGCCTACCGATGGCTTTTGCATTGTTGTTTGAAGTAGGCATGTTTAGTTTTATTGTTTTGTTTATTGCACCCTTAGGCACAAGCGTGATTGGTGCGCATCAAGTGGCTATGAGCTTTACATCTTTATTATTCATGTTACCGCTGAGTTTAGCTATGGCGATGACGGTAAGAGTAGGGTTAGCCTACGGTCAAGAAAACCGCGACGCTCTACTGTGCAGTATTTATACTGGGGCAGGGCTAGCTTTGTTATTTGGTATTATCTTGTCTTTATCCACCTTAAGCTTTAGAGAAAATATAGTAGCCCTATATACTTCACATACGGATGTTGTGCAGATTGCTTTGATACTTTTTTTATTTGCCGCATCTTATCAAGTGTTTGATGCGATTCAGGTTGCAATGGCTGGCGCACTTAGAGGGCTGCATGATACACAAGTTACTATGTGGGTAACTTTGATGAGTTATTGGGGTATTGGCTTAGGTGGCGGCTATATTCTGGCTTTCTTTAATCCGTTTGGTGCGACCATGGGGGTATTTGGTTTTTGGCTTGGCATTGTATGTGGTTTAGCTATGGCCGCCATTTTATTAATATATCGCTTACGCTGGATGATCCAACATGTTGAATTCAAACAATAGTTTACCCAAATCTTCTAAAGGTTGCGCTTGTACTTCAGGCAAGAAATATTCGGATTGTTGCCAACCTTTACATAATAAAACGCAACCGGCTTTAACCGCTGAAGCCCTAATGCGATCAAGATTTAGTGGGTTTTGTTTGGGTTTAACGGATTATCTACTAAAGAGTTGGTGTGACACTACGCGACCCAACGATCTGGATTTAACTGATCAGCCTAATTGGCTAAAGCTTGTTATTTACCAGACACATATGGGATTAGAAAAGCATGCCATTGGCACGGTTGAGTTCGGTGCATTTTATCAACATGGTGAAAAGCTAGAAGAAATGCGAGAAATCAGTCAATTTCAACGAAACTCGAACGGCCAATGGTGCTATCTTAGCGGTGAGATTATAAGTTAGAGTCGTTGTTACTCAGATTTATTAGATTGGTTCGGTTTTTCGTCTTTTCTATTTTTAAAAAAACGATATAAACCAAACATCAGTGCTCCAACGATGGTAACGCTGATAACCGTTAAAACTAACATGAGTAAAAGTGCATCCAGCACTTGATCCAAAGTAATCGAAGCCATTTAAATTTCCATTTATTTTTTATGGCTTACATTCTACAATAAAAAACTTAATTCACATCACCATTGAGGCAGTTGGGAAGATTTTATGGCACAAACAATTTCAGAACTTGAGAAAGAGCGCGCCAAGTTGCTCGAAGCGATCGAAGCTCAAGCCAGTCAGATTTCAACGAAACGTTCACCATCATCGAGCGCGTCTACCAACGAAGCGCGTCCCCATACTTTAAACGATTGGCTAAACGCCGCGGAGCAAGTTATGCCTGTATCTCAAAATGCACCATCTAGCAGTAGCAGTTCACGTGATTCTTACAGACAACAAAGTCGGCCCGCTTCAAACAAACCACCAATGAACACACCCAATAATAAAGTGTCTTTTTTTGGGGTGATTATTATGTTGTCTTTGCTGTTGACGGTTATCGGAGTGGTTTACATTGCCTACACCACGATTCAGAAAGACTTGCAGCAAATGAGCAATATTCATAACGAAACCATCGAAACTATGGCTCAACTGCAAGAAGATATGGTTGCGCTTCGAGAAACAGTTGAACAGGGTGGAAACTCTGAGGCTTTTGAAGAAGTGATTGCGCGTCTAGATCAATACGAGCAAGAACTAAGCGGTATAAAGCACCTACAAGCTAACATGCAGAATCAACGCCCACGTTTAAACCCGAATGCATTAAACGATGTCACTCAAACTTTAGAGCGCCAAATGGAATCACGTTTACAAGGTTTGGTGGATCAACTTAAACAATCAGGGGTTGCTTTGGAGGGGTTAACGTCTGATGAACCAGAAACCACTCAAAATGAGATGACAATAAATGAGCCGACCGTGGCCGAACCGAAAGAACCAAGTGTGCCTAGAGTTGAAGAAAAGTTAGTTCGTCTAGTTGAACCCCAATCCGCTAAAGAAGAGGGTTTAAGTTGGTTAAAACAACAAACACCGGAACACTATGTTTTACAACTTGCTAGCATGCAAGAACGTGCCGGCATTGAGAAAATTATTGAGAATAAAAACATTAAGAATGCGCAAATCATTCCACAGATACGTGACGGTAAACAGAGTTATGTATTAGTGCTAGGTACTTATAGTCAGCGCACAGAAGCCAACCAAGCCTCAATCCAGGTGAAAGAAGAGACCAAAATTTCACCTTGGATTCGTCGAGTACGTGATTTAACTAGTCGAATTGAGTAGATTCAAACTTAATTTAAAACACACACCTTGCAGGTCAGCTTGTTTCCAATTGCTGGCTTGCAAATCAGCTTGATGAAACTCTGCAATCAATCGTGCCAGATATAACCCCAAGCCTAAATGTGTTTCCTCTGTTTCACTTGGCAGCCGCATGGATACCATGCCTTCGAATATCTGCGTTTCAAAACCCACCGGCAATAGTGGGCCGCAATTAATCACTTCAATACTTATTTTCATAGCAGTGTTTGCTAAACGAATTCGAATCGGACAAGCTGCATTATTAAAAGATAAGGCATTGTCGATCAATTTATCTAAAAGCTGTTCTAGCAAAAAACCATCGGCTTTTATAGTTAAATCATGTTTAGATAATTGATTCTCTATGACCACCAGGCCTGGTGCTTGACTCGATTGCACATCAACAAAATAGTTAAGCAGTCTAGGTGTAACTTTGAGTGACATTAAGCGGTGATTTTGTAAGCTTTGCTCTAAGCTTGATGATTCTGATAAAGCTTGGATGATGCGCTGAAGTTGCTGCAGACTTTGTTGAGCTTGCTCAATCCTTGGATGATCGGATTCTAAACTGAGAAGCTCTAAGCTCGCACTTAAGCGATTAATCGGGTTGTGTAATTCATGACGTAAACTATTTGGCAATTGTTTTAGATAACGCTCATAACTGGCTATTTTCTGAAGAATTTCTAGTATGTTCTGGCGTAGGTCTGTAATTTCATCTGCATAAGGTTCAGGGCGTTTTAAAACATGAGGTTGCCATTGGCGGGTCTCTAATTCAAAACTGCTGGTTACATCATTACTCAAGCGCACAATGCGATTGGATAAAGAGCGTGAATACCACCAAACCCCCAATAACACTAACAGCATTAACACACTGCCTAAACCAACCAAATAATGAAAGTGGCGTAAGGTTTGATTAAAAATCGTGTCGAGGTTTTGCTCAAATACAATTGCGCCCACTTGTTGTTTATCAAGATAGAGTGGGCTTGCCGACATTAAGCTAACTGGTTTACCTTGTTGATCAGTACGGTATTGTTGACTGGGTTGGCCTTTTAACGCCATCTTTATTAAGGTGAGTTCGGGTTTTTCGCTTTGTGGAAAAGGGTAAGGCAAAACTTGACCCGAAAGCCGACCGACTAGCCCAATAACTTGCGCACCTAACTGTTCAAAAATCGGGGTTGATTGTGGAATTGGTTTGGCCAATTGTCCCATTACATAGTTGGTTTGACCTTGTGGGTTAACTAACCAAATTGAACTGCTATGCAAATCAACATGGGACAGAACTTGACCAGCAGCCTGAGTTTGTCCCCATAGATCCGGACGATTCTCTAAAATCAGTGCCAGGTTTTGTACCGTATGCTGATGCAACCGTGCTTGGTGCTCAAGTAACAAGTGTTGAAAGTCCATCGCAAACCGATAGGCGAGAAGCGGTAACAAACCCAGCATTAAAAGCAGGAGTACTAAACGACGTCGAATCGTAAACTTAAAGGGAAGGTTTGGCGGTTTCATAATCTGTCATTTCTTAAACTAGAATTAGTGGTATTAATTTGCATCTCGCCAGCTATATCCTCGTCCGTAAACGTTATGAATTTGATCAAAATTCGGGGAATGTTGTTTAAACGCTTGTCGAATTCGACAGATATGAGTATTGATTGTATTACGTTCCACCACACCTTGTGTTGCGGCCTGTAATTGCTGGTAAGAAATCACTGAACCCGCCGGCTGTTGAGCAAATTGTTCAAGCATTTCAAGTTCAGTAATCGTTAATGCCAAAAGCTGATTTTGCCAATAGGCTTTGAGGTTTGGCTTATCAATTACCAAACCTGATAACTGACTAGTGGTTTGATCTGAAGGCGCTTGTGAAACCGCGTGATTTGACCCCTTTGTCAGTCGCAGTATATTCGTCACTTTGCGTTGTAATACCGCTAAACTCACGGGTTTAGGCAGATAATCAACCGCTCCCAAATCATGACCGAGCATAATATCAAATTCAGATTGACGCTCAGACAGGAATATAATTGGAATAGGGCGCTGATAGGATTGTAACTCTCGCGCTAAATCAAAGCCCGCATCCTTATCAGAGCCCAAAATAATATCCGCAATAAACAAATCAGGTAACTGCTGTTTAAAGCGTTGCTGAACATCCGTTTTAGTCTGGTAGGCTTCTAAAACAAGGCCTGGCTGCTGTGAAAGAGCCACGCGTAAGTTTTCAAGTTGCGCTAAGTCATCCTCAACTATCAGCACACAATAAGTCTCATGCTCTGATTGCATGATCACCAGGCCTGGTTATTTAACAAACTGAAAATCAAGGATCTGCATATTCATAATTAAGCCGGCATCTTGAATAGGCAACACAATCGCATCTTCATCCGACTCGTTGTGGTGTGAGTGCCACCAGCCTGGAGGCGTAATAAACACCGATCCAGCAACCCAGTTGGCACGGATCGGATCCACTATTTGGCCGTTCTCATCCAATTCTTTACCAATCATTGTGTAGGTGTTTTCACCCGCTGATACACAATAGTCGATCGCGATGGAATTATGACGATGCGGCTTCTGAACGACTTTTTTCGGCAAAACATTATATAAAGACCAAAGCGTGTGCGTTAAAGTCATGGTTAATGGAAAGTTCGGGTTAGATAACAAAATACCGGTGCGATTCCGACCTTCGCCTTGTGCTCGAACTCTGGCTAATTCTTCATGTAGGCGTTGTTTGGTATAAAGTACTGGCTCAAAACGTTGCTCAGTCGGCTGTACGCCCAAGTAGTTTAATAACGGTGCATCGTGTACCCAATAAAGCGCAGAATCGGCTGTTGCGCTGTGTAAAGCATCAGGCACAGCCGGTAATGTAAACAAGTCACCTTCGTTCCACTCAATTGTGCCATGTTGCATTTGAGTACGCCCTTTGCCTCGAATCACATAAAACATTTGCGAGGTAGCTTTGGCATCGGTGCGAATACTGGTGCCGTCGCTAATACGTATAAAATTCGCCATCAAGTTGGGTGTGGTCGCATCATAGCTGGTTTGCAGCTGCGCCTTTAGATCGAACGGAATAATGCGTGTCGCGCCATCTTTATGCAAACTGTGCGGAAAATCAATCACATCAATTTTTGGCATCGGCGGATTTACAGCTGACATATACTCTTTAAACTCAGCCTGATGTTGCCATTTTTGTTGGGCTGCTTGCTGAACTTGTTCGATAGGTTGTCTATTCATCATAGGATTTATCTCGCTATTAAAGGGTCTATGTTTATGCGGCTAATTATATTAGCGAAAGCGATGCAGTTTTTTGCGTTCGCTAGAGGAGGGGATGCCTAAAGCCTCACGATATTTAGCAATCGTTCGGCGAGCGACACTAATATCCTTTTCTTCCAATAATTCCATTAATTTATTATCGCTTAAAGGCTTTTTGGCCTCTTCTTGAGATATTAACTCCTTGATATGCGCTTTAATCGCAATCGCCGATTGATCGTCACTGCCATATTGGCTAACGCCAGTTGAAAAGAAATATTTTAGCTCAAAGGTACCGCGCGGTGTTTGAATATATTTTTGATTGGTGGCGCGTGAAATGGTCGACTCATGCAACTCTAGAACTTCAGCTACCTCACGTAACACTAAAGGCTGCATGGCTTGCTCACCTTCTTCAAAAAAACGGTGTTGTTTTTCTACAATATAACGTCCAACCCGCAATAGGGTTTCTCCACGGCTCTGCACGCTTTTAATCAAACCACGCGCTTCAAGTAATTGCTCTTTGATTTTTCGTGCTTGTTCACTATCGGTTAATTTACTGGCTAAATCGATATAAGTGGAGTTTACGGTTAATCGAGGAAAAGCATCCGCATTCAACTCAACCACCCAACCTTGGCGTGAACGAAACAAACGTAAATCCGGCACGACAATATCGGCCTGGGTAACCGAAAACTCTCGGCCCGGACGCGGATTGAGTGACTGGATACTACGAAGCAATTCATCAAGTTGAGCATCATCTAGCCCGTACACTTTCTTAATACGCTTATGATCGTGGTAGGACAACCAATCAAAGTGCTCTTCTATCAATTGCTTAGCGGTAACAAAGTAGGGCGTTTTCGGCATAGATTTGAGTTGCAAAAGTAAACACTCTTGTACTGAACGAGCACCGACGCCTGAAGGTTCGAATTGCTGAACAATTTCTAACACGGCTTCTAGATCTTTGAGACTTACTTTTAATGAAGGCTCATTTTGTTGGATTGAGTTGAGTACAGATTCAAGTGGTGCATGGAGATAACCTTCGTCATTGATTTCATCAATTAAGAACGAAGCGATAGTGGCGAAGCTATCGGATGGCCAAGCATAAATATCGGCTTGCCAATTTAGGTGACTATGTAAGCTAACTTGTTCGGCGGTGTAATTTTCCGGTGCGGTGTAATCATCAGAGTCTTGTGAACTGCTGGTTTGAGATGAGGAAGGGGTGGTTTGGCGATCACTATACAGGTCATCCCAGGTGTAATCAGCACTGTAGGCATCGTCAGCATGGTTGACATCATCATTAATATCCAGGGCTTTTAAGTCGCTATCTGTGGACAATGGGCTATCAGAATCAGAATCTTCAGGCGCGTCTTTATCACGCGATTCATCTGAGCTATCAAACTCATCGATCAACTCATCTTCAACCTCAAGCATAAAGTTGGTTTCAAGCGTCGCTTGAATCGTCTGCTGAACCTCCAGAGCGGAATACTGTAATATCTTAATTGACTGTTGCAACTGTGGCGTCAATTTAAGTTGTTGGCCAATATTTATTTGTAAACCTGGCATCATTGCCATCTACAAACACTCCTTTAATTCATCAGAATAGTCTGGTCTTATTCTAACAATAAAACCCAGACAAACGGATACAGTCTAAGTATCAAATTCACCCCTAAAGCACAGAGTTGCCGATATAATAATCGAAAACTAATGAAAACGTAACGACAACGTCAAAAAGTCTTGGGAGGATACAAAAATGTCAATGAAACTTGAAGTAAAGCAACTTGTTGATCAGCTTGATGAAAATGCAAATTGGGACGACTTAGTTCGTGAATTAATTCGCCAACGTAAAGTGACTATCGGAATGCGTGAAGAGGAAATTCAACAATCCGAAGAACTCACTGTGTCTGATGCAAATGCCATTATGGCGCGCCTAAATTCAAGCAAATCATTACCTGATGATATGCGCAACACCAACAAATATAAACCTGGAAATGCGACCACTTTTGGTATGGTAGCCGGTATTTTAGCCATTCTATTTGTTGTGATTCCACCCATTTCATGGATTGCTGCAGTAACGGCGTTTGTGTCTGGGGTTTATGGCATGATTAAAAAAGAGGAAAAGGCATGGATTCCAATTCTATTAGCTATCGTGTCTTTGTTTGCTTATTTTGTTATTGATATGGGTATGGGGAGTTAGGCGCATTTTTCGTCTCGATTAAGCTCTATTAATTCTAAAACCAGCTTTAATGCTGGTTTTTTTATGTATGCATAATACAAAAAGATTAATCGTAATTTTAGAGAAATGCATTATAAAAAAATATCGGGATTTTTAGATTATTTATCATGTAGATAGCGTTATTCCAGATCTGGGGAAACCTTATCAATTATTCGCATAATGTATATTATGTTAAATTCAATAAATAAAAAAAGGACGCATAATAGTAGGTACTAAGCCCGCCTACTTGTGGTTAAGAAAATAACTGAGTCACCGTTTCCGATGGTCTAGCAATAACGGCTCGCTCACCAATCACCACAATTGGTCTTTGAATCAGCTTTGGATGATTACTTAAAATCTCTAACCAGGCCTGGTGGTCACGTTCGTCGTTTACATTTAAACCCATGGCTTGAAATAGAACTTCATTTGTCCGAATAATATCCGTCACCTGACAGTTTAATAATTGGCATAACCGATCAAGTTCTTCAGTATTTGGCGGTGTTTCTAAATAACGTATTTCTTCAACTTCATAACCATTGGCGTGCAATAAGGTTAAAGCTCCTCGACTTTTTGAGCACATAGGGTTGTGGTAAATGCGGGCTTGTTTGGCTGTCATAAACCTATCCTTGATCTTTTTTTTATTCTTTATTCTTTGCTATCTTTATCTAAACGCTTATTTAAGGCCGCTTCAACCGCGTCTAAACGTGATTTGCACACCTGATAGGCATGACTGGCATCATCAACCATCGGTACTAATTGGTCAATATCAACCTCTTCCGCATGGGTTAATTGCTCGGCAATCTCTTGTAAACGCGCATAATTTTGTTTAAAGCTTTCCGCTTTTGTAGACGCTTTGGTTTGAACTTTAGCCGTCATCTTGACTAGACTCCTAATTAATTAACTCTTTAGTGGTTGTACTTGAACCGATCCATCCTGAAACTCAACTCTAAATTGGCTTAGAGATTGAGCTTGAGCTGCACTTGATATCGGCGCACCCTGTTGCGTTTTAGCCATAGCAAAACCGCGTTTAAGCTGCGACTGTGGTCCTGAACTCAAAATAAACCCCATAGTTTGTTTAAGCTGTTGGCGAAAGAAGCTAATCGCCCTTTTAGCATTCTGCTCAATTAGCTGTTGGTTGCTCTCTATCTGTTGTTTTGACCGGCTAATCGGTTGCTGAGCTTGGCTTATAATGTGTCGCAATTGATAATCTAAACTTGCTCGTTCACTACTAACCCATTGCTGACTAGTGTGTTTAATTTGAGTATATAAGGGTTCCAGCTGGGTTTTCCAATGCGTCAAGTTACGATTTTGTGAATAGTCAATTTGTTGTTTGAGTTGCTGTAACTGAGCTTGCGTTGTCTGCAATTGCTGCTGACTCAGGCGTTCAATTTGTTGCCAATTTTGCGTCGCTTGTTTTGCGCTGTTTTCAATTCGATGCCAAATACCGGCAACCACTTTACTGGGTGTGTCAAATCTTAGGCAGGCGACTTCGTCTAATATAGTGTTATCTCGCTCATGTCCTATGCCGGTTAAAACTGGTAAAGGTTGGGTTGTAATTGCTTTGGCTAACTCCAATTGATTTAAAGGGTTTAGATCCAACTTAGCACCACCACCACGAATAATAACCAAGGCATCGAACGGGTTTTTTTGATGAATGCCGCTAAAGGCATCCAGCGCACTGAGCATTTCGCTCACGGCCGCTTCGCCTTGAAAGCTGCTATGAAAATAAACAAACTCACATAAATTATAGTATTCAAGCGCATCCGCTTCGGCACGAAAATCACCCAATCCAGCCGCATTTGGTGGTGAAATCACCGCGATTCTAAACAAATCAGCCGGAAATGGAATTTGTTTATTAGACTGATAAATTCCTTGTTTTATCAATTCCTTACGAATAGCAATTAAATTTGCTTCAATCTCACCCAAGGTAAATTTTGGATCAAGGTCTTCCACCACTAATGAAAAGCCGAATTTCTCATGGAAGTTAATCCCGACCTGAATTAAGACCTTTTGCCCGTCTTGCAAAGCACTGCCGGTCACCTGCTCAAATCGGCTTAATAAGCGACTGGCATTTGATGCCCAAATCATGGCGCGACACGACGCTAAGGTTTGACCTTGGTCGTTATTTTCACTGAGTTCTAAATAAATATGGCCACGTCGCTCATTAATATTCGCAATCTCCGCCCTCACCCATAAAGCTTTTGGAAACGCGCCTTTTAGCTTGGTCTGCACTTGATTTAACAATTGCGACAAGCTGACACTGTTAGCTTCGGTTTCTTCCTCTGAAGACAGAGTAACCGAATCAAAACTCAAATCCAGCGAAGCCGTTTGCGAATCAACAATGGCATTTTGACCACTCAAATCTGATTGGTTTGAAGAATCAAGCCATTGTGAAAACAAACTTAAATCCACTTGATCAGGGTCCGGCAAATACCATTTGCGTTTAAGTGGATCCCAGCCAGCCCCTTGCTGCTTGGCTAAATCTTTGTCGGGATAAGGCACATCAAGGTATAGCATCTTGAGACTCCATACGTCGCTCAGTCGCTTGTTGAACCAAAGCATAAGCTTGCTGCAATACTTCTATTCCCACGCCCGGTTTAAAGGCATTTTCTGATAAGTGCCGACGCCATAAGCGTCCACCCGGTTGACCGTGAAATAATCCCATCATATGTCGGCTAACATGGTTGACACGACCGCCAGACGAAAGATGCGCTTCTATATAAGGATACATACTCTCTAGTACTGTTTCTCGCGTCTTGATGGCATGCTCATCGCCATAATATAACGCGTCCACCTCGGCCAATAAATAAGGTTGTTCATACACCGCGCGCCCCAACATCACCCCGTCAACAGCTGGTAACTGACTGTAGGATTCAAGATGCACCAGGCCTGCTTGCGGAGTGGCAATCCCACCATTTATCATGACTTCGAGCGCCGGGAAGGCTTTTTTTACTTCATGTACCCAATCATAATTTAGCGGAGGCACGTCTCGGTTTTGCTTGGGGGATAAACCTTGTAGCCAAGCCTTGCGTGCATGAATAATCACCCCATCCACCTGCGCTTCGACCAGGCCTCCGATGAAGGATAATAAGGTGTCTAGGTCTTCTTGGTCATCAATTCCAACACGACATTTGACCGTCACTGGAATGGACACAGCTGATTTCATTGCGGCCACAGAGTCGGCGACTAACTTAGGGTGTGCCATTAAGCACGCGCCAATTAGGTTGTTTTGCACTCGATCACTCGGGCAACCTACGTTTAAATTAATCGAGTTATAGCCCCACTCTTCACCTAACTTAGCACAATGCGCTAAGTCAGCCGGTTCACTGCCGCCTAGCTGCAATACAACAGGGGCATCCTGCTCATCGTGACCTAAAAAACGCGGTAGATTTTTGCCATAAATAATCGCACCAGTCGTTACCATTTCGGAATACAACCAGGCCTGGTGACTGAGTTTACGATGAAAAACACGACAGTGACGATCGGTCCAGTCCATCATGGGAGCAACGGCAAATCGATGCGGGCTGATATTTGAAGACATTGAGTTAAAAGATTTGTTCACAGGTCACTTTAAGTCGTGTAATTAAAGACTGAGATTATCCATTAAGATGCATTAACATGCAATTCTGAGCCCTACTTGTTGACAGACAGTGTGATTAAATTGGTTTGATTTGGACTTTTACGCGTTTCATTGTAGTATTACGCGCTCGAATAGCGTGCAATAAATTCACGCTGACATTGACCCCTAAGACATAAGGAAATAACTATGGCACAGCGCGCATCAGCTCGTCACCTATTGGTTGAAACCGAACAACAATGTTTAGACTTAAAAAAGCAAATTGAAGACGGCGCCGACTTTGCCGACATCGCCAAGCAACACTCAAGCTGCCCATCGGCCGCTCAAGGTGGAGAGCTAGGTGAATTTGGCCCAGGTATGATGGTTCCTGAATTCGACAAGGTCGTATTTAGTGCGCCGGTTAATACGGTACAAGGCCCAGTTCAAACTCAGTTTGGCTATCACTTGCTAGAAGTCACCAGCCGTACAGAATAAGTCAGCTTAACTATGTATCGTTGCCCACTTTGTCAACACCCGCTTGAGCAAGATGGGCAACAATGGCGCTGTGATTTAGGTCACAGCTTTGACATTGCCAAACAAGGCTATGTTAACCTCCTGCCCGTTCAAAACAAACGTTCAAAATCCCCTGGCGACAATGCCGATATGATGCGAGCCCGTCGAGATTTTCTCAATGCCGGCTTTTATCAGCCATTATCTGACCAACTAAACCAGTTGTTTATGGATCACCTTGGCACCATTCCAACACCACAAATTTTGGATTTAGGCTGTGGCGAAGGCTATTATAGTGCCCGACTTCAAGCCGCCCTGCGTCAACAAACAGCGTCCCAAGTCTGGGGATTAGACATATCCAAAGATGCGATTCGTTATGCGGCGAAACGAGACAAACACATTCAATTTTGTGTCGCGAGTGCCTATGATTTACCTTTTCCCGACCAATCCTTTGATGGTTTAATGCGAATTTACGCACCCTCTTTAGCCTCAGAAATTTTCCGTGTTACCAGGCCTGGTGGTTGGTTAATCACCGTACAGCCCGCAGCCAATCATTTAATCCAATTAAAACAAGCCATTTATAGTCAGCCGTTAGCGCATGATGAAACCCCTGAGTCGGTTCAAGGCTTTGCACTGATCAATCAGCATAAACTTAGCTACGACATGACACTTGATACCGAAACCGACCGTCTGAACTTGCTTAACATGACGCCATTTGGTTGGAAGCTTAATCCTGAGCAAAAACAAAACCTATCGCAATCACTGGTTAAAGTGAAAGCGGACTTCTTAATTAACGTTCAGCAAAAAACCAATAATTAAGTAAATACTGACATTTAGCCCATCCGCCAGGCCTGGTGGCTCCTTTTAAAGTTCAAATCTGTTAGCATATTGGCTTAATTTAATGATAGAACGTATAAGATGACGCCTGAACTCGACTTAGCTCAACGTTTGTTTCCCAAGCGTAATCCCGATCAGTTTTCGACTGAGTTATTACAAGCCTGTAAATTGGCATTGGAATCGCAATATCTACCCGAACGTCGTTTAATATCGAGCTTAGAAGCCATGGATGTGTTGCTCAGCTTAAATCTTGACGACGACACATACATTGCGACCTTAATCAGCGACCTGAATTTAGAGCCGCTTTACACCATTGCCGACTTTGAGACCAAGTTTGGAAAAAATACCGCCAAACTGGTTGAAGGCATTCGTCGCTTAAACAATTTTAAAGAGTTTGATGTGAATGCCCATGGCGACGAAATTCAAACCGAGCGTTTGCGTCAAATGCTGCTCGCTATGACCTCCGACATTCGTATTATGGTGGTCAAACTGGGTTATCGCGTGGCCCGCTTGCGACACTTAAAAGTAGAAGATGAAAGCACACGCCGCTTAATTGCCGAAGAAACCCAGCTGATTTTTGCCCCACTCGCCAACCGCTTGGGGATGGCTCAACTTAAATGGGAACTGGAAGATTTATCTTTTCGTTACCTCCATCCCGATACCTATAAAGCCATTGCCAAGCAACTCGCCGATAAACGCACCGAGCGTGAAAACTACATTCACGATTTAACCGTTACGCTGAAATCGTTACTAGATAACGAAGATTTGATCGCCGAAGTTTCCGGTCGCCCCAAACATATTTATAGTATCTGGAAAAAGATGTCGAAAAAGCAGGTGGATTTGGACGAACTCTATGATCTGCGCGCATTGCGTATTTATGTGCAAAACGTGTCCGACTGTTATCGGGCTTTAAGCTTGGTTCACAGTAAATGGAATTTCATTCGTGATGAATTTGATGACTACATTGCCACCCCAAAAGAAAATGGCTATCAGTCGATTCATACCGTCATTATTGGCCCGCAAGGCAAAACGGTTGAAATTCAAATCCGGACTTACGACATGCATCAACATGCCGAACACGGTATTGCTGCGCATTGGAAATATAAAGAAGGCGGCAAAGGCCATGATGTAAACCTAGAGGCTAGTATTAACAGCATGCGCCAACTGCTTGAAAACCGGTCAGATTCCGAAGTTTTCAACGAAATTAGTATGGAACTGCAAAGCCAAAACATTTATGTATTAACGCCCAGCAATCAGATCATCACTCTACCGCAAGACGCGACGCCGCTCGACTTTGCTTATGCCATCCATACCGATTTAGGTCACAGCTGTCGAGGCGCTAAGTTAAACGGCAAAATTATTCCATTAACCTATGCGTTAAAAACCGGCGACCGAGTAGAAATCTTATCCATTAAGCACGGCGAACCCAATCGAAACTGGCTCAACCCAAACTTGGGTTACATCAAAACCAGCCGTGCTCGTACTCGTATTAAAAACTGGTTTAATAAACGCAACAAAGACGCCAATATTGAATCTGGCGAACAATTATTTCAACGTGAAATTAAACGCTTAAATGCCCGCCAAATCACGGCAAAAACCATCGCTGAACACTTTCACCTAGAGGCCGAAAAAGACTTCTTTGAAGCTTTGGGAAAAGGCCAATTAAATGAACGTCAGCTTTTAAATGCAATTCAAAAGCGTATTCAACCTAATTTAAAAGCCAAACAGGCTTTACCACCTCAACCCGCTAGCCTTCCAACCGAAGAAATTCAGCCGTTTGTAGTCGGCGCACCCAATTTACGTACACAACTTGCGCCCTGCTGTGAACCCAAACCAGGCGATCAAATTACGGGGTTTGTCACACGTGGACGTGGCATCACGATTCACCGTGTGGATTGCGCGAACATATTGAATTTATCTGATAGTGATAAACAGCGTTTAATTGATGTGCGCTGGAGCAATCAATCCGACCAGCAACATATCTTTATGATGACCTTGCATATTTTAGCTTTTGATCGCAAAGGCTTATTGCGCGATGTAATGGCTAAGTTAACGGAGTTTGATGTCAACTTAGTTCGTTCAGATACTCAAACCGATCGTCAGGAACGCACAGTAGATATGCAAATGGAACTCGAAATTAGTGAATCGACCGACTTAGGTCAGCTACTGGATCAATTAGAAGCCCTGCCAAATATTGAAGAAGTCAGTATTGAGCAGCATGAGGTGACGGATGCGCTCGATTAGATTAGGTATCTTAAAAGGCATTCGCGCAATCAAATACAGCCGTTGGTTAAATGAAAAATTTCCGGGACTAAAAAACCGCGATCTCTGGCGTGGCGACCGCAATACTTTTGCCAAAGCCGGTTTTGTCGGCGTATTTTGCGCCTTTATTCCCATGCCTTTGCAAATGCCGCTCGCGGCGATTTTTTCCTACTACGCAAAAGCCAACATTCCGTTGGCGGTCGCCCTCGCTTGGATCACCAATCCGCTCACCATGTGGCCAATTTGGAGTTTTGGATATATTGTGGGGGCTCGCCTATTAGATAGGCCGACAGTTCGAAATATTGAAGTCACGGATGGGGTCGGTGTTTGGGGTTGGATGATCGAAGTATTGCCGCAAATCTGGATACCCCTTTGGTTCGGCAATATTTTTACCGGCACACTATTGGGTACTGTCTTATATTTAGCGATTCGCTTTATGCGCTTGCCGCGTATTCAATGGCGAAAAGCCAAGCCAAAACAATCTAAACCGAACACCAAATAGCTTTGTAAGCTTAATAAATTAAAGCCGTTCTAAGCTCCTAAATAAGCTGCTTGATCAATATATACCCAGGTTTGTTGATCCGATGCTAATTGATTAATGGGTAAAGGCTGCTGATTTAACCAAGCTGTCACTGCTGCATGCTTGCCAACACCGCTAATGAGTTTAAGCATCACGTGCGTATTAGCTAAACGTTGATAACTTAAACTCACTCTTTCTGAAGGTGGTTTAGGTGAGTTATTGACTCCGATCACATCGGCACTTTCCAGCAAATTATCGTGACCAGGAAACAGACTTGCGGTATGACCGTCTTCTCCCATGCCCAACATTACCAAATCAAACGGCCCTACCGATGCTAAGGTTTGATTATATAAGGCAACAGCACGCTCCAGTCCAAGTTCGACAGGAATGATCTTAATATTATCAGCCGGGATAGGCACGGACGACAACCAGGCCTGGTGCAAAGCCGAGCTGTTACGCTCTGGATCATCCAGCGGCAATACACGCTCATCACCCATATAAATAAACCATTTCGACCAGGCCTGGTGCTTTTGTTCGCGTAACAACTCGTAGCAACGATTAGGTGTGGTGCCACCTGCCGTGACCAGATGAAACGCGCCTCTTTGCGCAATCGCCTGCTCTGCGGTTTTTATAATCAACTTAACCGCCTGTTGAGCCAGACTTTCGGCCTCATCAAATAACAACCAACCCTCGGGTAAATCACTCATGTTCAGGTTCCAAAGAATAACGCCAAGTTTGACCAGCTTGATCAAACAGTTTCACCGAATCTTTTGGCCCCCAACTCCCTGACGCATAAGTATCAATATAGCCACGCTCACTTGACCAAGCCTGTAACACCGGGTCCACCACTTTCCAGGCGGCTTTAACTTCGTCGTAACGTAAAAATAATGAACGATCGCCCTTGATCACATCCAGCAACAAGTCCTCATAAGCATCACTTCTCAAGCTTCCTGGTTCGTGCATAAAGGCATCGAGGCTTATTTGCTGAGTATTAATTTCCAAGCCGGGTTTTTTAGCCGTCATTTCAATCCGAATCGTTTCTTCAGGCTGAATCCCAAACACCAACCAATTTGGATCCATCTTTTTGACCTGCGAATCGCGAAAGAATTGTTTCGGCGGATGTTTAAAACAGATTGAAATAAGTGTCTGATTTTTTGGCATATTCTTACCCGTTTGTACATAAAACGGAACGCCTGCCCAGCGCCAATTTTCGATATACAATTTTAAAGCCGCATAGGTTTCGGTAACACTATCCGCAGAGACACCTGGCTCATCTAAATAAGATACCGCCGGCTTGCCTTCAACTTCGCCCGCTGCGTATTGCGCGCGATAAGCTTGTGCATTAACCGAACTTTTGGCAATGGGGCGTATAGATTTTAGTAATTTCACCTTCTCATCGCGTAAAGCTTCCGCTTCAATTGAAGCCGGTGGCTCCATCGCAATCAGCGCGAGCAATTGCAATAAATGGCTTTGAATCATGTCGCGTAATGCGCCACTACCATCGTAGTAACCGGCGCGCTGGCCAATGGGCTTGGCTTCGGCATGAGTGATTTGGATATGATCAATATAGTTGCGGTTCCAAAGCGGCTCCATCAGCAAGTTCGCAAATCGAAATACCAATAAATTCTGTACCATGCCTTTGCCTAGGTAATGGTCAATTCGATACATCTGACTTTCATCAAGTTGCTTATTGAGTTGAATTTGAAGACTTTTTGCACTGTCGACATCATAACCAAACGGCTTTTCAAAGATCACCCGCTTCCAGCCATTCTGCTCATTCAGTAATTTAGTTTTACCTAGATTTTCGACCACTTGGGCAAAGTCTTTTGGGCTAATAGACAGATAGAACGCCATATTTTTTGAAAACTGGTTGGACTCAAAATAACTCGCTAAGCGCTCAAAGCTTTCAAGATCATCAATATCGGCTTTAAAATAATCCAATCGCTGACTAAACTTTTCAAACAAGTCATCTTTGATGCCACCGCGTGCCAATGGGAAGATCGCCTCACGCGAGGCTTTAACCCAATCTTCTCGTTGCCAATCACGCCGACCAATGGCGACGATTTTGACCCCTTCATCTAAACGCCCGACTTCTTCCAAGTGGTAGAACGCGGGTAGCAATTTGCTAAGCGATAGATTGCCAGTCGCGCCAAAAATCACATAAGTGCAATGCGTGGTCATAATCACACCTCGTAGGTGCTAGAACGGATATTTCCGCCTGAACCTACCCAATCAGTATGGAACCATTCCCCACGTGGACGATCAACACGTTCATAAGTATGTGCGCCAAAATAATCACGCTGCGCCTGAATCAGATTGGCCGACACCTGTTCACTGCGATAACCGTCGAAAAAAGCCAGTGCCGAGCTTAAGGCGGGCGTTGGGATCGAGTTTTGTACGCCAAAAATCACCGCATGACGCCAATTAGATTCGGCTTCTTTAATCGCTTGTTCAAAAAATGGCGCTTGTAATAGATTCGCGAGATCCAGCTGTTTATCAAATGCGCTTTTTATTTCGCCCAAAAACCGACTGCGGATAATACAGCCGCCTCGCCACATTAAAGCGATACCGCCATAGTTAAGCGGCCATTTAAACTCGCTAGCGGCCTGCGCCATCAACATATAGCCTTGGGTGTAAGAAATGATTTTAGCGGCGTATAAGCCGTCGTGAATCGCCTGTAACATCACCTCACGCTCAACCTCAACGGTGGGTAAGGTTCGAGGATAAATTTTAGCGGCCTGCAGTCGTTCATTTTTTAACGCCGATAAGCAACGCGCATACACAGACTCAGTAATTAATGTGAGCGGAATCCCCATTTCAAGTGAGCTTATTCCGGTCCATTTACCTGTACCTTTTTGACCGGCCGCATCTAAAATCTTATCCACCAAAGGCTCACCGTCTGTATCTTTAAAACTTAAAATATCAGCGGTAATTTCAATTAAATACGAATCCAATACGCCACGATTCCATTCTTTAAAGACTTCGTGACATTCGTCCGCGCTCATCCCTAAGCCTTCACGCATAAGTTGATAAGCCTCTGAGATTAGCTGCATGTCGCCATATTCAATACCGTTGTGCACCATTTTGACGTAATGACCCGCGCCTTCTGGCCCCACCCATTCACAACACGCGTCGCCATCCGACTGGGCGGCAATCGCTTGAAATATGGGTTTAACAAAAGGCCAAGCTTCTGGATGACCGCCTGGCATAATCGACGGCCCAAAACGCGCGCCCTCTTCACCACCAGATACGCCTGTACCAATAAAGTACAAGCCTTTGTTACCCAGTTCACGTGTCCGACGTGTCGAGTCAGTGTAGAGCGAATTGCCGCCATCAATAATGATATCGCCCGCATCTAATAAGGGGGTCAGCTGATCTATAAAGTCGTCGACCACCGAACCGGCTTTTACCATCAACATAATTTTTCGCGGTTTAGACAGGGAATTGACCAAATCGGTTAGAGTTTCGGCCGCTTGAATGCTTTTGCCTTTTGCCGAGCCGTCTATAAAAGTCTGGGTTTTATCAAATGAACGATTATAAACCGTGACCTTAAAACCATGGTCGGCCATATTTAAGACTAAATTTTGCCCCATAACCGCCAGGCCGATTAAGGCCATATCCGCTTGAAACATATTACGTTTCCTTTGTATGCGTTGAGCATAGTTTTGATGATATGTAATGACAAATTAGAAAACGAGCTTAACTTTAAAATAACCAATAACGGAAGGAAATCAACCTTGACTGAACGTCATTCTGTTAATAAATGTACCATAAGATTTGGGAAATTAAAGCCGTAGAAATGAAAAAGCCCGAGTAAACTGAGTTTACTCGGGCTTTTAGTGTTGGCGTCCCGTAGGGGAGTCGAACCCCTGTTACCGCCGTGAAAGGGCAGTGTCCTAGGCCTCTAGACGAACGGGACGTATTTGTATTCCATGCTAAGCATGGATTAGGTCAAACTGAATAGGGTTTATTACAAACCAGCCTAGGCTATTCAATTCAACAAAATTTGGAGCGGGAAACGAGACTCGAACTCGCGACCCCAACCTTGGCAAGGTTGTGCTCTACCAACTGAGCTATTCCCGCAATGGCGTCCCGTAGGGGAGTCGAACCCCTGTTACCGCCGTGAAAGGGCAGTGTCCTAGGCCTCTAGACGAACGGGACAAATTTTTGTATCAAACTTGGGGTTATTGGTGGAGCTAGGCGGGATCGAACCGCCGACCTCTACAATGCCATTGTAGCGCTCTCCCAGCTGAGCTATAGCCCCTCAAGCTGATAGCGGCGTATTATAAAGACTCCACCGCCAGCGTCAAGCGGTTTTTAGTAAAAACAGCAAAAAAACTTTTCGATCAGACCGGCATTTGCGCCCTACTCTTAGCCGACTTTCTTTTGCACCCACAACAACGAATCTAAGCGACCATCGGCAAACAATTGATATCCTTGTAAATGGCGTTGCGTCACCGCATATTGGTTTTCATACCAAAGAGGTAAAATCGGTAAAGTCTGTTGTAAATGTGCCTGTAATTGTTGATAAAGAGCCGCCTGCTCCTCAACCGAATCGGCTTGCACAGCTTGCTGAATTATTTGATCAGCTTGCTCGCTTCGATAGCGACCCCGGTTTGCACCATTAGGCGGAATCGCATCGCTGGCAAATACATATTGGAAAATGTCTGGGCTTTTAATGCCCACCCAAGCCAAGCCAAACATTTGAAAGCGACCTTGTACGATATCGCTATAAAACGTGCCCCAATCGTAGCTTTGAATTTGCAAATCAATGCCTACGCGTTTTAATTGCGCTTGATATAAGGTCGCCAGCCGAATGCGAGTTGGATCACTTGAGGTTTTATAACTCAAAACCAGTGGCTTACCCTCATCTTTACCCAGATAATCCACCTGCGCGATCAAGGCACGCGCTTTATCCAGGTTATGCGGCCAGCCACTTAACTCAGAATTACCCGCCCAATGTTCTGGTACTAGTAAACCACCAGCTAAACGAGCTTGGCCGTTAAAAATGGCCTCAATAATTTGCTGTCGGTCAATCGTATAAGCAATCGCTTCTCGCAAAGCGGCTTGGCTAAGCAATGGATCATCAAAGTTAAAACCTATATAGGAATAACTGGTGCCCTTTTGCCAAGTTACCACCAGGCCTGGTTGTGATTCGCAATAGTTTACTAGCTCGGGAGATAAATCATTTTGTAGGCAATCCAGTTCGCCCTTTTGGAGTTTAAGCACCCGAACCATCGCGTCTTTTACCACAATAAAATGCAATTCAACTTGATCAGGACGGCGTAAAACCAGGCGTTGTTCATTCATTTCAATAAACTCAGCTTGCCCCGAACCAAACGGACGATCGGTAAAGTCATGCCCCGCTTCAATCAGGTCTTTTGGCAAAATACCCAAAGTAAGACGCCCCACAAACAAAGAATCCGGTTCGCTTAGATGAAACTCGAGTGTTTTATCATTAATTACATCAATACGTGCAATATGTTTAAGTGGCCCACGATGTGGTGATCCAAACGAAACCTCTAACATACTCTGATAAGTAGCCGCGACATCCTCAGCATTCAGAGGCTTGCCATGTTTAAATACGGATTCTTCGCGTAAGGTAAAACGATAATGTTGAGTAGAAAGTTGCTGCCAATCGGCCAGATCCGGCACCGGTTCAGAACGCTCATTAAAATCAATTAGCTGACGATACAGCAATCGGTTCACACGACTTGATAAGGCATCGGTTGCGCGCCTAGGATCAAGCATTCGTGGGCGCGTGGTAACACCCACTAGTATTTGATTCGCCTGGCTTGGTCGCTCACAACCACTTAAAAAGGGTGAAACCGCCAGCAAGCCAAGACTGCTTTTTAACAGGCTTCGGCGTTTAATCGGATTTGGCATATTAACTTGGGTTACTCAATAACTGGTCAATTTCACGCAAGTGATCAACATTTAGTTCACCTAAGGTATTTTGCAAACGCAACTGAGTTAACAGCAAGTTATGTAAGGCTTCGGCTAAGTTGCTTTGTGCATCGAATAGGTTCGCCCGAGCGGTAACCACATCAATTAAATTGCGCAATCCCACTCGATAACCCTCTTCTGCTGCTTCAACAAAGGCTTCACTTGATTTAACGGCTTCACGTAAGGCGGCCACTAACGAATAGCCGCGCTGTAAGTTTTGAGCTTGTACACGCGCATCCAAGCGCGCTTGCTCACGCGCATCACGCACGGATATATTAGCCGCTTGGCTATTAAAACGCGCTTCTGATACTTGTGAACTGGTTGCGCCGCCCCGGTATAAAGGGACATTCAAAGTAATACCGACTGAGGTGTTTTGGTTATCCAAACGCGTCGTAAAACCGGTTGTATTATAACCAGAATAGCTTGTATCACTGACCTGCGCATTCAAGGATACATTAAACCAATGACCGGATTTTTGCGCTTCAACTTCTTCCGACGCAACCAAATAATCTTGCTGCGCTAAACGCACCTGCAGGTTATCAACTTCGGCTTTAAGTTCTAACGCGGTTTTGTCCATGTTTAACTTGGGCAAGGCCACATCCAACACCAATTGCTTGATTTGTCTAACCGGTTTACCGGTGAGTTTAGTCATGGCCTCATAGGCGCTATCTAGGGTGTTTTCGGCATTAATACGCGTCGAGATTGATAAGTCATAGGCTGAGCGCGCTTGCAGTACATCGGTACGACTGGCTAAGCCGACATCGGATGAAGCTTGCGCTTTTTCCCACTGAATTTTGTCCGCTTCTTGCTTAGAGGTCGCCAAAGCTAGATTTTGCTCAGCCAGCAATACATCAAAATACACGCTAGAAACGCGTTCTATTAAACTTTGCTGAGCTAAACGATAAGTGATTTCTGATGATTCCAACTGGTATTTGGCTTGGTCGTAGCGACTAAAGGCTTCGCGATTAAATAAAGGTTGCTCTAAACTAACCGATAAAATCTGATCACTTCCTGTGTTTCTATCCGAATTACTTTCATTTTGTTGCAGGGTGGCACGTGCATCAATTTTGGGTAAAAGTAAGCTTCTGGCTTGCGTCATGACTTCGCGCTCAGCGTCATAACGCGCTCGAGCTTGCGCCAATTGCGCATCATGCAATAACGCCATTTGGTAAATATCCACCAGGCCTGGTGCCGCCTGGCTCGGTAAAGAGGTGAGTAAACCCGCGCTCATCGCGCTGATTAATGCCCAGTGTTTAACGCTTCTCATCGAGAGTCCATTCCTTGTAGGGGTGTTTGCTCAAACTAATGTTGTAATACTTTACGTCATGTGTCACTTCTGCGCCAGCCCAAGGCGGCAAGCTTAAAGATTGAGTTTCAGATTCGAGCTCAACTTCGGCCACCACTAACCCAGCATTATCACCAAAAAACTCATCAATCTCCCAAGTCATTCCTGCATGCTCAACCAAGTAACGAACTTTTTCAATAACTGGCCCAACTGACAGTTTTTTAAGCATTTTTTCCGCATCCGCCAACGGGATTGAATACTCATATTCATCCCGACTTAAACCAATTTCTAAGCTTTTGATATTGAGGTTTGCGACTTCACCTTCAATGCGGACTCGCACCGAACTTTTGCTTGAACTTTCCTCAATTTGATTCAGGTAGCCTTGTAAAAAACGGGTTTGCTTTTTAACCGATTGCCGCCATGTTTCATTAGCTAATAAAAATTTACGTTCTATTTCTCGCGCCATGTTTATCCTAATTATCGCTATTTAAACCCAACCAGGCCTGGTGGTAGGCCTGCCAATGGGGCTGATTGGGGTTAAGTAAAACTTGCGCTAACTCATCGCAGGCTTGTTGGTATTGGCTAGGCGTAAACCAGCCTCGCATCAATTGAAAACGCAAATACACCAGGTAGGTGTTAATCACGTCTAACTCGCAATAGTCCCGGATGCCTTTAATATCGCCAGCCAAATACTGATCCAATACGCCTGCGCCGCTCAGACCCATTTTGCCGGGCAAACCCAGCAACTGGGCAATCTCATCCAATTTCGCCACCGCGCGAGGTTGATAACCCGCCATCACATCCATTAAATCAATGTGCGCAAACTGAAATCGACTGATGTAGTTATGCCATTTTCGATCTCGATCAAAATCACCCATATCCCAATAACTGCGGGCGCTGATACCATGTAATAAAGCGCGATAATGTAATACTGGCAAATCAAACCCGCCACCGTTCCAGGACACAAGCGTGGGTTTAAAACGTTCAATGCCTTCAAAAAAGCGTTCAATCAAAGTTTTTTCGTCGCTGTCGACATCACCTATTGACCAAATTTTAACCGAGTCGCCGGTTTTCATCACGGCGGATATGGCGACGATTTTGTGCAAAAAGTGTTTTTGAAACTCACCACCGCTTTCAATTCGACGTTTTAAATTAATCGCCTGCAAAGTATCTGCGTCCGACAAACCTTCCAAGTCAAACACGCGACGTGCGCCAGCAAGATCCGGTACGGTTTCAATATCAAAAATTAAAGCCGGTTGCATACTCACTCCGCCGGAAACACATTGGTCGACAAATAACGATCGCCACGGTCACAAACAATGCTCACAATTAACGCGTTTTCAAGCTCGTTGGCAAGCTGCAGTGCCGCCGCGGTTGCGCCGCCAGAAGAAATGCCGGCAAAAATGCCTTCCTGGATGGCGAGTTGACGCGTGGTTTCTTCGGCCAGATTTTGTGGCATATCAATAATGCGGTCCACGCGTTTATCATCATAAATGTCAGGCAAATACTCTTTCGTCCAACGTCGAATACCCGGAATGGACGCGCCCTCAGTCGGCTGAACACCAACGATTTGAATATTTGGGTTTTGTTCTTTCAAATACATTGAGCAACCCATAATCGTGCCGGTTGTACCCATCGCACTAACAAAATGTGTCAGTTTGCCTTGAGTATCGCGCCAAATTTCAGGGCCGGTTGAATGATAATGTGCGAGCGGATTATCAGGGTTAGCAAACTGATTTAATACCCGCCCTTCGCCTCTGGCTTGCATCGCCAGCGCCATGTCGCGCGCACCTTCCATACCTTGAGCTTGGGTTACCAAAACCAATTTTGCGCCATAAGCGGCCATGGAGGCGCGGCGTTCAATACTCATATTATCCGGCATAATCAGAATCATTTTATAACCAAGCGTAGCCGCCGCCATCGCTAAGGCAATACCGGTATTACCACTGGTGGCCTCAATTAAGGTATCACCAGGCTTAATTTCAGCGCGTTTTTGGGCTTGTAAAATCATATTTAAAGCCGGACGATCTTTCACTGAACCCGCCGGATTATTACCTTCGAGCTTCACCAATACCACCGAGCCGGTTGTCGGGTTCACCAAACGCTGCAATTGAACCAAAGGCGTGTTACCGACGGTGTCCATCAGAGTTTTAAATGACATGCTAGCTCCTATTAAACTGTCCAACGAATACGTTATTTTGTTGTGAATTCACGATCCAGCCAACCACAAGCCCAAAGCCAGCAATAACGGCATGAATAAATTCAGCATCACATTCCACTTTAAAGCCGGTTGTAACTGATCTAGGTCATCAAAATACTGGCTGACTTTAAAATACAAAGGCACAGCCAAAATCAGGCTTAAACCACCTAGTAACGCCCACAAAGGCAAATATTCTAACGCGACCAATAACAGAAGGGTTAAAAAAGCCGCTAATAAAAACCAACGAAATACTAACGCACCGCGTTGCAGACCAGCTGAAATCAGCAAATTACGCCGCCCTACTTGCCGGTCGGCTTCTAGGTCTGGAAACTGATTGAGCAATAACAAGTTATTCACCAGAAAGAACGGAATCAAAGACACGCCAAACGCCAGCCAGCTGTATTCGCCCATCATCACAAAATAAGTGCCCATCACCATCAAAGGGCCAAAGCCTAAGCCGGGAGCAACCAAACATAACCAAGGCGAACGGGTTAGTTTAGGTGTATAACTCAGCACCACTAAAATCCCCAACAAACCCAGCGGTAATAATCCCCAGCCGCGCAAATAGATAAAAAACAAACCGATACTGATCACCACGCCCAGCATGATATAGCCTAAGGCCTCAACCCATTTGAGTGCTTGAGGCGTGTTTTGCAACGATCCACTGCCACCGCTGAAGGCGGTACGCTGGGTTAAGTTATCCAAACCTGAACGCGCATCATGCGCTTCGTTAAGCAAATTCACACTGGCATGGGCGGCCAATGCGCCCAACATAATCAAACTAAATAAGCCATTCGACCAATCAGCGCCTGCATACCAAGCTAAAGCGCCGCCCAAACAAACAACGGAAATGCTTAATAATAAAAATGGCGGCCGCATACTGCGGATAACGGCATTAAAAACTGAAGTCATATAAAATCAAATATTCCTATTTAACCAGCACCAGGCCTGGTGATTCACTTGTGTTTTATTCAACTGCATATTTTGCTACGCGCTTAGCCCAGCCGGGCATCCAACGTTGTTCATTACGTTCAATCGGCGCATTCTTTACGCGCTGTCTTAAGACTGTTTCTGCCGCCTGAGCATAATCTTGCAGCGCTAATTTTGGGTTTGATGTAGACGGCATGATTTGTAAAACTTGTAACAAGCCCCAACCTTGGTTTTGATAGCGTTCAGCTGGATGATCGCCGAAGCCTTTAAAATTGGCGTAATCAATTAAGGCGAAATAGCCGGCTCGGGTTTGGCTTAGGGTTTGAACTTTGGCGCGAATTTTAACAGATTGTTCTTTTGGTAAGTCGCTTAATAAGCGCGCCATCCGTGCTTCAAAACGCTGCATAATGAACGCGGTTTGTTGGGGCTTGGTTTTAACTAACCATTCACGTAAGGTCTGCATGTCTTCCGACCACCATGCCTGGTCAAACTCGGCTTTATCCACCCATGGAGCATGGCGCTGTTGAATCCATTTTGGCGCTGACACGCTTTGCGAAACAAACGCGACCATCTCGACAAAAGTCGATTCAAAAGGCACTTCAACATGCTTTGGAATCCAAATAAAATGTCCTATTCCAAAAGACGGAAATTCTTCGTTCGGACTCCAAAAAGTCAGGTTTTCTACTTTACCAGCCGTTTCATTTTGAAAGATTTTTTCGCCGATCCAAGCCCTATCCGATGCTGATAAATCAGAAGATAAAACTAAACTAGATGCCTGAGGGCTAATCATTAAAAAGGTATAAATAACAAAAACTAAAGAAATGAATTTAAACATGAATGTCATATTTTATTTGGGTATTCGGACGTAGTGCTACCACGCCTTCATACACTGATCGGATAAATAACGCCAACGCCATAAAAGGCACAATGGAGGTGGTTAATAACAAGGTCACGGCGACTAACCATGGACTGAAGCCATCAATTTGGGCTAAGGCCAAAATATTGTGCTCGATGTACATAGCGGTACGTGCGATATGTTGAAACAGTATTTCAGAATGATTCACACTAGCGCGCACAAATTCGAGCAGTTCAACGCTCATGGGTTCAAAACGCATTGGTGGCCAACGCATATTAACCGTGAGTTGCATCACCAACATATAAAGCGCTCCAATCAACACGCTGATATAGGCACGGCTAAAATCATGAATCGCGGTTTTAACGTAACGCTGAAATGTCAATTTAATCATCAGCAAGGTCACAATCGTCAAACCCGATAATAGAATCCATGCAGTGGGATAACCCGAAGCGGTATAGACAAGCACCATCGCACTAATCGTCAAAATACCTGCCAATAATAAGGCAATCACTAGACTGCTTAATCGCGCCTCAATTACCCAACGCACCCAAGGATGATCGGTAATGACGCTGGCTAAATATAAATTAAGTTGGCGCGTGGCACGATAGACAGTGATAAAAATCGCCAGCAAAAATACCCCACCAAATAGCGGCAAATGCCAGTTTTGCAACCAAGGCTCAGTATATTTAAACCCCAGTAACCAGCTGCCACCTATTAACAAAGTTAGCAGCAGGCTCGTGCTTTTAGGATAACGATCAAACCAGTTTGTCACAGATTTAATCATAATTACTCATAAAGCCGATTCATTTTAGATGCATCATGCTTGGCGAGCGCTTCTTTTAAGCGTTCTTGTTCAAGCTGACTCAGGGCCAATTCGGCCTGCAAGTCTTCAACCTGTTGACTCAACGCCTGATTGGTTTCTCTTAGCTCTTGAAGTTGAATTAAATCCGGCCCATAGGCATACATAACCAAAGCCAGCAATGCAACAAACAATGCAAAAAACGCGACTTTTAACATCTCAATCTCCTAAAAGTTGAATTAAAAACAAATCACAGGTTTCGATTGATAGCACCAGGCCTAGTGGTCATCCAAAAATACAGTTTAACGCCCCCGACGAGTCGGTTTAATTGGTGCTTTTTTAGTTTGTTTGATCGCTACTTGACCGCGCAAATCAGGACGAACTTCGCCCGGTAAATCCACACTTTTAAGCAAAGTGTTAACCTGCATCCAGTTTAAAGCTTGGGTTTTACCACGACGCAAATTACGCGGCAAACTGAAATCGCCATAACGTGTACGCATTAAACGACTCACTTGAACCCCTTGCGATTCCCATAAACGACGCACTTCACGATAGCGCCCTTCTTTTAACACCACTCGGTACCATTGATTTTGCGCATCTTCTTCTGAGGGTAAGCGAGACACCAGGTCAAATTTGGCCAAGCCGTCATCTAACATTACACCTTGACGCACATTGGTGAGCATCTCCTCAGTAACCTCACCGAAAATACGCACCGCGTATTCGCGTTCAATTTCATAAGATGGGTGCATTAAACGGTTTGCTAATTCACCATTATTGGTGACCAATAATAGTCCGCTGGTATTAATATCCAAACGGCCAATCGTAATCCAACGTCCATTTTTTATATGCGGTAGTTGGTCAAAAATCGTATCGCGAGCTTTTTCATCCGAGCGTGTGCAAACCAAGCCTTCGGGTTTGTGATAAAGCAGAACTTCGGTCGGCTGTTTAACCAAACGCGTCGATTTAACACTGTTACCACGCACTTGAATTTTATCGGTTTCTGTCGCGCGATCACCTAATTTGGCTGTGCGGCCATTTAATTGCACTTGGCCTTGTTCAATCATGCGCTCAATTTCACGACGCGAACCATAACCGCCACGTGCGAGAATTTTTTGAAGCTTTTCACCTGTAATCATGACAACCTTTACGTATTTACTGAGTTTGTTATTAATGGATGGATTTTACCATTACACGAGCGGCGTGGAATTTATAAATCCAAATCGATACGGTTTTGACTTTGCGCTTGTTCCTGCTCTTGAATAAAACGCTGAACAATTGTTTCGAGCTGATCGACCAAGGCCTGTTTACTTGATAATCCTAGGTCTTCGAGTAATTTGGGGGTTGTACCCCATAAGGTTGGGTGACCGGGTACATCTTTTTGACCTAAAGCCTTGATCCAACCCTGCTGTTTCAATTGAGCCATAATTGGAGAACTTACCGACACACCACGAATCGCTTCAATTTCGGAGCGTGTAATAGGTTGACGATGTGCCATAATCGCCAGAGTTTCTAACAAAGCACGCGATAATTTAGGTGGATTTTGTTGATAAAGTTTATACACCCAATCCAAATAATCATCCGCGACTTGAATACGCACCGTTTCACCAACCTCAGCTAATACCAAACCCGAACCAGCCAGGGATTGTTTCATTTCAAGCAGTACACCTTGTACATCGGCCAATTCAATATCGGGGTATTCCAATTGCAAAAGTTCAAATAAAGTTTGCGCGCTCAAAGGTTGATCGCTACTAAAAACCAGGGCTTGCACAATTGGATAAAGCATTTGTTGATTATCAGTCATGAATAGAACACTTGTGTCATGGGTTAGAAACTACTTTGAACGTTAAGGAAGTGAAAATTTTAGGCCGCTCGACGAATCGAAATATCCGCATAGGCTTCGTCTTGTTGTAACTCAATTTGTTGCTGTCGCCAAAGCTCTAATACGGCGATAAACGTGACCACCAGGCCTGGTTTACCCTCTTGAGCGACCAGTAAATCCAGAATCGAAACAGGTTCTAAACTGATTTGGCTTAAAACCCACTCAATTTTATCGCTGATTTCAATTGGCTCTTCGCTAACCTGGTGTGCGACTTTGGCTAAGGCGCGTTGCATCACGTTCTGCAACGCCATATTCAGATCATCCAGATCAATTTGTGCGGTCACTTCCGGTAGCGTTTCGACTTCAATTGCAATTGGCCAAACATCGCGTCCGACAATTTTCAAACTGTCCAACCAGCGCGCCCCTTGTTGATAGGCTTCGTATTCCAACAGTTTTTGCATCAGTTCAATTCGCGGATCGTCTTCTTCCTCGTCATCATCGTCCAAGCTAGGCGGCTTGGGCAATAACAAACGCGATTTGATTTCGGTTAACCAAGCCGCCATAAACAAATATTCGCCCGCCAGCTCAATATCTAACTGCTGCATTAAACCAATGTATTGCTGGTATTGGCGCGCGATTTCAAACACTGGAATATCGCGGATATCGAACTTATTGGTACGAATCAGGTGCGAGAGTAAGTCCAGAGGCCCTTCAAAATCGGTGAGTAGCACTTTTAGCGCATTCGGTGGAATATATAACCCCTTAGGCAAATTCACCATGGGCTCACCTTGCACAATCGCCAACGGCAGTAAGAGCTGCTGTGTGGCTTGCATACTAAATCACACCAAACACTTGATAAATTAACTGCTGTATAAACCCATAAGGTCCCATTAAAATCGGACCTAATACACCAAAAAACAGCATCCCCAATAAAATGAATAACCCATAAGGTTCAAGCCGGTTATATTGCCACGCCCATTGGCTGGGTAAAAACGCTGATAAAATTCGACTGCCATCCAGTGGCGGAATCGGTAACAGGTTTAATATCATTAAAATCAAATTAATACTGACGCCAGCAATGCCCGAATAAATCATAAACTGGCCAACACCGGGTTGGCTGGCAATCAACATAAAGCCGATTTTTAACACTAGCGCCCACAATAATGCCATTAACAAATTCGCCGCCGGGCCGGCTATCGCCACCCACGCCATGTCCACGCGCGGATTACGCAGGTTTTTCATAGTCACCGGTACCGCTTTCGCCCAACCAAATATAAAACCGCCAAACCACAACAACGCCGCTGGCACTATAATCGTACCGATTGGGTCAATGTGTTTGACGGGGTTTAAGCTCACTCGACCTAACATGCGTGCGGTTTTATCGCCAAGTTTCTCCGCCATCCAGCCATGTGCGGCTTCATGCAACGTAATTGCAAACAAAACCGGCAAAGCCCAAACCGCCAGTTTTTGCATTAAATCTAACTGGTCTAACGCCATCATTCGTTAAACACTCCCTGACCTTGACGTACCAGCACGGGTTCTTCTTCGGTAAAGTCAATTATGGTGGTGGGCTCAAAACCACTGAAGCCGCCATCTAACACTGCATCCAGCGCGTGACCTAATGTGTCTTTAATTGTCCAGCCATCGGTCATGGGCAATTCTTCACCCGGTAAAATTAAGCTGGCGGTCATTAAAGGTTTATCAAAATACCCGAGCAAATCTTGAGTAATTTTATTGGGTGTAATGCGCAAACCAATCGTTTTGCGTTTCGGGTTTTGTATACGACGCGGTACTTCACGGCTAGCGGGCAAAAGAAAGGTGTAAGGCCCAGGCAAATTCGCCTTCAGATAGCGAAACTGAACATTGCCCACCTTGGCGTAGTGCGATAAATGACTCAGGTCGTTACACATTAAAGTAAGATCGTGCTTGTCGGATAATTGACGGATCTGACGAATCCGATCCGCGCCTTCTTTATTATCCAGCAAACAGCCTAATGCATAGCCCGACTCCGTTGGATAAGCAATTAAACCGCCCTTGTTAAGCACCTCAACCACCTGCTCTAGCAAGCGTGGCTGTGGGTTTTCAGGGTGAATGTTTATATATAAGCAATCTGTCGACATGTAGTTTAACCGTTGTTTGAATAATGAAATTATAACGCTTTCGGTAGGAAATTAAGCAAATACCGGGCCCTGGTACAGGTTACACACCCTAAAATGATTAAAGAGCCTCATATATCGGCGTGACACCATCGGGTAATTCAGCGAGCCAACCTAAATTACGCCAACGATGTTCTGGGCTGTGAAAATCCGAGCCCATAGACGCATAAAAACCATAGCGTTTCGCACGATCCGCCATGCCTACTGATTCCGATGTTCGGTTAGGCGAGGTCACCACTTCTAAGCCTTGTCCACCGGCATGAGAAAAAGCCTCCAGCATTAAATTCAACTTTCGACTGGTAAGTTTATATTGCCCTGGATGCGCTACTACTGCGATACCGCCCGCATCCACAATAAGCTTTACTGCGTCTTCTAACGCCGGCCACTGCGCATTTACAAACGCGGATCGACCGGTTTTTAAAAATTTATCAAATGCTTGAGAAATGCCACTCACATATTGACGCTCAACCAATATTTGAGCCACATGCGGTCGGCCAGCTACACCCTCACCTACCATTTCTTTTAAACGAGCCATCATGCATGGGTGTCCGCGTTTCATAAGTTTTTCATTAATCTGAGCCACACGTTGCCAACGCAAATCTCGAATATCAGACAACATAGCCTGGAATGGCTGGTTTGATACATCCATATTCAAACCCACAATATGAATGGTGCGGTTTTGCCACAACACAGACACCTCTACGCCCGAGCTTAAGCGTAAACCTTGTTGCGCTGCATAATCTTTGACCTGTTCATAGCCGGCGGTAGTATCGTGATCGGTGATCGCCAACCAATCAACTTGCTTCTCAATTGCCAAATCCACTAGTTCTTGTGGGGGCAAAGTGCCGTCGGATGCGCGTGTATGACAATGAAAATCAACTTTCATTCTAGTGAGTTCCCCTTTAGAATGAGCCATTCTATTAGTCGAGACTGACGAAAGCCAGTTTTTTAGCCCGAATACTTTGAAGTGAATGACACCCAAGCTTATGAAATTATTATTTGACCTGTTTCCCGTTTTCTTATTCTTTATCGCTTATAAGATGTATGACATCTATGTGGCTACTGGGGTGATTATTGTCGCCACCATTATTCAGGTTTCCTATCTTTATGCGCGCCATAGACGCGTTGAAAAAATTCACCTCATTACGCTTGGGTTGATTGTATTGCTAGGCGGCGCGACCTTGTTATTGCACGATGAGCGTTTTATCGCCTGGAAACCGACGATTGTAAACTGGGGCTTTGCGTTGGTGTTCTTAGCCAGTCATTATGTGATGGGCAACAAACCCATTGTACGCCGAATGATGGACGCGATGATTGAACTGCCGGATCAAATCTGGATTCGTTTGAGCTATTTATGGATTGGGTTTTTCATTTTCAGCGGTCTGATTAACTTGTGGGTTTATTACAACTTCTCATTGGATGCCTGGGTTAACTTCAAACTCTTTGGCTTAATGGGCTTAACCTTTGCCTTTATTTTATTGCAAGGTCTTTATATTAGCCGCTATACTCAAATTTCGAATGATGAAGAGACAGAGTCTACAGAATCGTCAACCGATTCTACGGATACGAATCGCACTAAACCCGACTAATCAGAAAAAGGAATGGCTATGCTTTTCTCAATTTTTGCCTACGATGTTGAAGACAGTCTGCCGCTCAGACAACAAGCGCGCCCGGCTCATGTTGCTCGATTAGAAGAACTTTATACGCAAGGCCGTTTGATGTTAGCCGGCCCTAACCCAAACTTAAACTCCGAAGGTTTTAGCGGCAGTTTAATTGTAGCGGAGTTTGATAGTTTTGAGGAGGCCAGCAAATGGGCCGAAACCGATCCTTATATGCTTGAAGGTGTGTATGACTATGTCGACGTTAAACCCTTTAAGCTGGTATTTCCTAAATAATTTGATCAGGAGTGCTTAAGATGTCCAACGTAGCCTATTTGATTCCAAAACGTCAGCAAAAATTGCAATTCCAAGAAACCGAACCCTTGGAATTATTGGACGTCGATTTTGTCGAAATCCCATTGCTCGGCTGGACATCTGCGGGTGACCCAATTCAAATGGAACTCGACTACGATACCGTGTCCGTGCCGCAATCCTTGGTTAAAAAAGAAACCTTTGCCTTAAGAGTGAAAGGCAATTCGATGATTGATGAAAATATTGAAGATGGCGACATCGTGATTATCGAGCGCCGCAATTCCGCTGAAAACGGCGAGTCGGTGGTGGTTCGCATCAATAATGAAGAAGTTACCATGAAAAAACTCTATGTCGAATCGACCGGCGTGCGTTTGCAACCGGCCAACCCCGACATGAACCCGATTATCCTAAAAAACGAAGATATCCAGATTTTAGGTATCGTGCGCGGTATTTTGCGTCAATCATGAAGGCTATCGCCCTACTCGCCTGCGGCGGCACCATTGATAAAGACTATAACGCTTTAAGTGGCGAACTGGATTTTGCACAAAGCTACCTACCAGAGCTGTTAAAACAAGCCCGTCACCAACTCAATTTACGGCTTGAAACCCTGATGTTAAAAGACAGTCTAGACATGACTCAAACCGACCGAGAATGCATTTTAAACGCCTGTTTAAAGGCGCCAGAAAGGCTCATCGTGATTACGCATGGTACCGATACCCTTACCCAAACGGCCGAATATCTAGAGCAGCATTTAGTCGATCAAATCAGCCTACAAAAAACCATTGTGTTAACCGGAGCGATGCGACCCTTTCGATTAGCCGAATCCGACGCCAGCTTTAATTTAGGCGCGGCGCTGATGGCGGTGCAAACTACCAGACCTGGTGTGTATGTCTGCATGAACGCCCAGCTTTTCAAGGCTCACCAAGTTAAAAAGAACCGCCAGCTTGGCGTGTTTGAAGCTCATTAATCTAATCCACTTGCTCGCAAGAGATCTTTAAATGCGTGTATTCCTAGCCTATTTGATGGTGATCGCCATCTGGACCACCACCCCTCTAGCCATCAGTTGGAGCGGCGAAGCCGACTGGTTTTTTGGTGTCGCCGCGCGCATCGGCTTAAGCGCGCTGGTGATTTTACCTTTAGTGTTTTGGTTTACCGATCGACGCTTTTCATTTGGCTGGTCCGCACTTAAAGTCTACGCCTCCGCCTCGATTGGCTTATTAGGCGGCATGACCTTAATCTACTGGTCAGCGCAAACCATGCCGTCGGGCTGGATTGCGTTAATCTGGGGGCTGAACCCAATTATGACTGGCTTACTGGTGCACTATCTAATGATTGGCCATCAACTCACACTCAATAAGTTGCTCGGCATTTTTATCAGCATGGCGGGTTTGTTATTGGTATTTGCGCCCAACTTAGACACTCAACAGGCTAGTTTACAAATAACGGGTTTGGCGGTCGCCATACTAGCCGCATTTTTCCACTCGCTCAGCACCGTATTGGTTAAAAAAACCAATCACGATATCCCCGCGATCCATGTGGTCGCTGGTGCACTTTGGATCACCAGCTTAGCCTATATTCTGTTTAACCCCAGCATATTATTTAACTGGCCGAGTTTAGCGCTACGCTCAAGTATCGCGATTGGCTATTTAGTGATTATTGGTTCAGTGCTTGGATTTGTGCTGTATTACTACGTATTAAAACACATGGACGCGATTCGCTTAGGCATGATCCCGATGATCACACCCATTTTTGCCCTGCTGTTAGGCTACTTTGTCAACAACGAACAACTCAGCTTAACTATCTGGCTTGGTGCAGGCCTGGTGATATTAGGCCTCGCCCTATTTGAACTTAACACCATTCAACGCCACTTCAAACAAAAACGTCTGTTAGAAACAAACGACTAAAAATAACCACCAGGCCTGGTGGCTACCATTCCAAACCTTTTAGATATTGGAATAAAGCACGTGCCGATTTTGGCGGTTTTTCCATTTCGGCTTCTTTGGCCGCGTTACGGATGTGTTGACGAATGAGGTTACGATCGGCTTGCGGAAAGTCTTGCATAAATTCGTTTAAAGCATCGTCCTGCTCACTAATTAAGCGGTCACGCCAACGTTCTAGCTTTTGGAAATGTAGGTTCTGTTGCTTAGCACGCTGTTCAATTTCTTCCAGCTGGGCTTTAATCTCAGCCAACTCCTCCTCGTGTTGACGTAGCCATTTGCCAATAAACAAACGCTGACGTTTAATCGCTGGGCCTGGATCCATTCGCTTAAGTAACAGCAAGGCATCTAACAACTCACTCGGCAAGCCCATCTTTTTGATCGCACTTTCACTCAATTCACCCAGCTGGATACCAATATCGGTCACATGTTGGGCGGCTAATTTAATGTCGGTACGACTGCTAAATTCTTCTTGCTCCCAGTCTGAAACCGGCTTTTTGCGGGTTCCTTTACTGACGTTGCGTGGTCTAACCATTTTGCACTCCTGCTAATTCGATAAATTCGGCTTCGGTGAGCACGGCTACGCCCAACTGTTCGGCCTTGGTTAATTTGGAGCCGGCTTTTTCACCGGCAATCAGATAGTCGGTTTTGGCCGACACACTACCGGCGACTTTTGCGCCGAGGGACTCTAATATTTGTTTGGCTTCGTCACGTGTCATCTGCTCTAAGCTACCGGTTAACACGCAGGTTTTGCCATTAAACGCTGAATCGGTTTGTGGCGGGTTAGACGCCACCTCTGGCCAATTTATGCCTGCGGCTAATAAGCCGTCGATGACCTCGAGGTTATGCGTTTGCTGAAAAAAGTCACGAATATGACTGGCGACAATCTCACCGACATCGGGCACTTCAATTAAGCTTTCGACATCCGCAACTTTTAACGCATCCAGGGTTTTAAAGTGCTGCGCCAGTTGTTTGGCGGTGACTTCGCCTACTTCTGGAATGCCTAATGCATAAATAAAACGCGCAAAGCTAGTCTGTTTTGAGTCTTGGATCGCATCCAAAACATTTTGTGCCGACTTTTCCGCCATGCGCTCTAAACCGGATATTTGTGCTAGCGTTAAGCCATAAAAATCATCCGGATGATGCACTAAATCGGCTTCTACAAGCTGGTTAATCAGTTTATCGCCCAAACCTTGAATGTCCATGGCTTTGCGCGAAACAAAGTGCTCTAACGCACGTTTGCGCTGTGCGGCGCAAAACAAACCGCCAGTGCAGCGATACACGGCTTTATCCAACTCTCTAACCACGTCAGACGCACACACCGGGCAAGCTTTAGGCATCACAAACAACTCAGTATTGTCTGGACGCAAACTCAACACTGAACCGACCACTTCAGGAATCACATCGCCCGCTCGCCTCACAATTACGGTATCACCGACACGCACATCTTTGCGTTGGATTTCATCTAGGTTGTGCAAGGTGGCATTGGATACCGTCACACCCGCTACCGATACAGGTTCAAGGCGTGCAACAGGCGTGAGCGCGCCTGTGCGTCCGACCTGGATATCTATACCCAGCAGCTTCGTCCAAACCTCCTGCGCAGGAAACTTACGCGCAATCGCCCAGCGCGGGAATTTCGAGGTAAAACCTAGCTGTTGTTGCCAAGCAATTTGATCGACTTTATAGACGATGCCATCAATTTCATAATCCAACCCATCACGCTGGGCTAACAAATCATCATAATACGCCACCAGGCCTGGTTGTCCGGCGACTAACTTAGCCAGCGGATTGGTTGGCAAACCCCATTCGTGCAATTGATGAATGACTGAAGTGTAGCTTTCTGGAATTGACCAATCGTCACTGATCGCGCCCCAACCATAGCAAAAAAAGCTCAATGGCCGCTGCGCGGTGATTTTGGGATCGAGTTGGCGTAATGAACCCGCCGCCGCGTTACGTGGATTGGCAAACACCTTGTCCGCTTTATCCAGTTGGGATTGGTTAATTTTAGCGAATGCGGCTTTGTTCATAAAAACTTCGCCGCGCACCTCCAACACCTCTGGCCAGTCGGTTCCACGCAGTTTTAAAGGGATACACCGAATGGTGCGTACATTATGCGTCACATCCTCCCCCACCAAGCCATCGCCCCGCGTAGCCGCTTGCACTAACACGCCCTGTTCGTAACGCAAATTAATCGCTAAGCCATCCATTTTTGGTTCGGCAGCATATTCTATTAACTGGTTATCGGCTAACAATTCGGCTGATTTTAAACGTTCAAGCGCGCGTTGATTAAAGCTGGCGAGTTCGTCGTTATCAAACGCATTATCCAAGGACAACATCGGCACTTGATGGCGTACTTCTTTAAAGCCGCCACGAATTTGATCACCCACTCGCTGACTTGGCGAATCTGGGGTAACCAGCTCAGGATGAGCTTGTTCTATTTCGATTAGTTGACGATAAAGTGCATCGTATTGCGGATCGCTAATGGTGGGGTTGTCTAACACATAATAGGCATAATTATGTGCCTCAATCTGTTGTTTGAGTTGAGACAAGGTCTGTTCAATAGATTGTTCAGGCATGGTAGGTTAGGTTTTCGTCGCTTCAAATTCTGAGGCCGCTTCACGCATCGCCTGCAAATCGGATTCACGCAATAAATGACGCTGCATGTCATACATACGGCCATTCAAACGCTGAGAGATACGACGAGCCGTCATAATCAAATCGTCAATCGCTTTAGAACCAACCACAGCACAAGGCAGCTCAGTGATTAATGCAACGCCGGGTGTGGTTAAACCTTCAACTGGCTCAGCCGGAAATAAGCCCGGCTCCATAATATTGGCGACTTGCAACGTAATCTTTTGATTGGTTTTTTTAACAAAGGTGCCTTTGTCTGAAAAACTTAATCCAATTGACCTTAAGGTCTGGCTGACTTGGTTTAAAGAGAATTCCTGATGTGATGACAAGACTAAAATCGCAAATACCTGAGGTGGACGCGGTGTTAGAGAGCCTGGTTGAGTTAGTTCAAGCTCCTCTGGTTGCGTGTCATCGGTTTCGACTTCTGGTTCAATATTAGGGGGTGTTAATTCAAAGTCCTCCCCAAACGGCAATTTTGCTTGGGCTTCGGGTACATAATCTTCCGGCTCAAAACCGGCAACCGCATCTGCTCTAGGAGATGTTGAGGTAGTTTGAGTCGGATGCGAATTTGGTTGATCTGGCAGATCAACCGTCTCTAAGGGATCATTAGACGATGAGATGTTTGAGTCAGCCTGATCTTGACTTGAATCTTGGTCTTGTCCAGACTCTTGGTTGCGCTGGCGGCTGAATAAATACAAGCCCACCACCACAATAACCGCAAACACCAGCAATACTTGCTGTAACTCATTCATTGACCCGACTCTCCTATCATCTCCACGGCCGCTTCTAAATCAACACTAACGAGTCTTGAGACTCCGGGCTCGTGCATCGTGACCCCGATTAAGTGTTTTGCTAACGCCATGGTGGTTTTGTTATGTGTAATAAAGATGAATTGTACCTTCTCCGATAGGCTTCTGACTAGCCCACAGAACCGAATAACATTCGAATCATCCAGTGGCGCATCGACTTCATCCAATATACAGAAAGGTGCAGGCTTGAGTTCGAAGATCGCAAAAATAAGTGCCAAGGCCGCCAAAGTTTTTTCACCACCAGATAAAAGCTGAATACGTGCATTACGTTTTCCGGGCGGTCTAGCCATCACCACGACCCCGCCTTCCAGTGGATCCTGTTGTGGATCTTGCCAAGATAAACTGGCTTCACCACCTTGAAACAGTTTGGGAAATAAACTTTTAAATGATTGGTTAACCTGCTCAAAGGTTTCGACCAAACGCTGGCGACTGTCTTCATCAATCGTGGTAATGGCTTCTTCAAGTGTCTCAATCGACGATTCCAAGTCGGCTACTTGGTGTTGTAAAGCCTCCAATTTGCTACTGACTTCATCATATTCCTCAATCGCCGTCATATTGACCGCACCCAATCGGGTTAAATGCAATTTAACCTGCTTTAACTCGGTTTCGAGTTGATCGATGTCTTCTTGTTCAAACCGAATTTGTGCCAGTTCGTGCGCTTCCAAACCTTCCGACTCTAGCGTTTTCTTGAGGGTTTGAATCTGCTGCTGACCATTCTGCAAGTGCAACTGACAGGTAACTAAAGTTTGTTCGGCTTGATGATGTGCGGCTTGCGCCGTTTCGGCCTCTAGTTGTGCCGCTTCGGTCACTTGTTGCTGTTTAATCAATTGGCTTTGCAGTAACTCCAGCTGCCCGCTCACGCGTTCCAATTGGCTTTGCTGTTGACTTAGTTCTTGTGGATCGACTTTGATCGAACTGGCTAAATGCTGCGCCACTAAGTCGGCTTGAATTTGGTCTTGGGTCAACTGTTGTTGCAATTGCTGGGTTTGAAAACGCAAATTTTGTTGGCTTTGTTGATTTTGATTTACCTGCTGTTCTAGACGTTGCAACTGCAATTGAACTCGCTCGCGATCACGCTGAATCGGTTGCAGTTTTTGCTGAGTTTCTGCCAGGGTTTGATCGGCCTGATCTTCCTGCTCAGAATGAAGTTCAAGTTGCTCTTCTAACGCCTCGATATCAAACGTTAAATCTTGTTTATGTTTTTGCAATTGCGCCTGTTTCTGTGCCAATTCATTTAATGAGGTTTGATAATGCTCTAGGGTTTTTTGATTCTTTTGCTGATTGCTTAATATATGTTGACGCTGATCGTCTAACCGCTGCCATTCGCGCTCGGCTTGCTGATGTTCCGCTTTTAAGACTTCAAGCGCGTGTTGCTGAGCCTGCTGTTGCTGAATCAGGGCTTCTATATCGGGTTCAGCTTCGCTTAAACGTTGCTGAATGGTTTGCTCAAATTGCAAGAGTTCATCAATTTGATTTTGACGCTCCAATACCCCATCCAGCGATGAACTGGTCGGTTGAACAATCGCATTTTTGGCATAAAGCACGCCGGATTGGTCAATCAACCAAGCCTGGTGGTCGAGTTCGGCTAAGTCGGCTTGCAGACTTTGGTGAGAGGTGCGCAAGCGAATTGAGCTAGCCCACGCTTTCACCAGGCCTGGTTGTTGGATTTTGCTGGCTAAGGTGTGGCTTATGTCTTCAGGCCATTCATTCTGAGTCACTTCCCAAGCTAATAATGGCAAGCTGGGTAAATCGGCATGTTCCTCGAATGACCAGGCCTGGTCTAGAATCACGCCCTGAATACGAGCTCCCAGCCAAGCTTCTACCGCCAACTGCCATTCGGCATCAACTTTTAAACAGTTCAGCAATGATTGACCAGCATAGTCTTGTAATACACTGTCCTGGTCTGATTCCAAGCCTTTTAACAAACTAGCCTGGAGTTTTTGCAAGCCTTGTCGTTCGCTTTGCAATCGTTGCTGTTCAGCTTGCCATTGTCGGCTTTGCTGACGTGTTTGGTCTAGTCTTTGTTCGGTTTCGGTTAAAGTTTGCTGGGCTTGCGTAATTTGCTCGGATAAGTCGAGTTGAGCTTGTTTAAGTGGCGCTTGTTGCGCACTTAAATCCGTTATTTGATCGTCTCCGGCTGACGCTTTTACTCGATCCAAGCTATCGTTTGTCAACTCAATTTGTTGTTGCAAATGCTCAAAGCTTTGCTCGTGGCGCGCCAATTCATGCTGCGCTTGCTTTAAGCGTTGTTCGAGCTGTTGGGTTTGCCAATGCGCTTGATGTTGAATCTGTTCTTGTTGTTGTTTTAAACCTTGTTGCGACGACCAGGCCTGCTCCAAATGCTCCAACTCTTCGTCTAGGCGTTCTTGCTCGTACAACAAGGCTTCAGCGTCTTCTTCCGTTTGTTGAAACTGAGCATGCAAGCTTTCAAGTTGCGCTTGACGTTGCGCTTGCTGTTGTTGATTCAGGCTTTGTTGGGCTTGCCATTGCTGGGCTTGTTGATCGGCAAAATTTTGCTGCTGCTGCAGTTTATCGACCAGCTTATCCAGGCGATGGAACTCCGCTTCAGCTTGATCGACCTCGGCTTGCAAAGCCGGCAGTTTTTGGCGATCTAAAATCCATGCGGTTTGGGCTTTATCCCAGTTAGCTTTGGAATTAGCAAAGGTTTTTTCGGCATCGCGCAATTGCGTCTGAGCTTGATCGAGTTGTTGGTGTAAGCTCTGCCATTGCTGATAATACAGGCTTTTCTCTAGTACTTGTTGACGCTGGGAGGCTTGTTGATAATCGCGCGCTTTTTCAGCTTGAATAGAAAGGTGATGGGCTTGATCGCTTAAAGCTTCGTTGAGCACCGCAAGCTGCGCCAGGTTTTCACGCGTGCGTTCTAAACGTAATAGGGTTTCTTTGCGACGTGAACGATAGGGCCCGATCCCAGCCACTTCTTCAAAATATACCCGCATATCTTCGGGTTTGGCTTCGATAATGCGGCTGATATTGCCCTGCCCGATTAAGGCATAACTTCGCGGCCCTAAGCCGGTGCCATTAAACAAATCGATCACATCACGACGGCGGCATTTGCGCTGGTTTAAGAAGTATTGGGTGCCGTCTTCACGATGGTGCACGCGCTTAACCGAAATCTCCGCAAAACTGGCATAAGCACCACCCGCCAGACCGGATTCGTTATCAAAAATCAGTTCTACCGAACATTGGCTGACAGCTTTACGTTTATCGGTACCATTAAACAGCACATCGTTCATATCGCCGCCGCGCAACTCGCGCGCCGAACTTTCCCCCATTACCCAGCGCACCGCGTCGAGCGTATTAGATTTGCCGCAACCATTCGGCCCAACAATGCCGACCAAATCGCTGGCTAAAACCAATCGAGTGGTTTCAACAAAAGACTTAAACCCGGCAATTTTAATAAGTTTTAAGCGCATGAAGGGCTACTGTGATGTTCTAGCTTAATTGAAAGTCGATATTATAAAGGGGAACGCTATGGCTGGGAGCAAAATTACGAAACCTTTCAGATTGGATGAATTTAAGCTGACATGTTCTACACCCCTTATGATCATTCAGCTTAAATTCTTTTGCACCGAAGGCATAATTTGATGGAGATCTCTCATCGCCGAATGTAATAACTCATTAGGTGTGATGCCTTGGGCTTCTCCATAAGTGGCACACCCAATTTCAAATTGACAGCTAAAATCTTGCTCGTTACGGTGTGATTTCTGAATCCTGTTAGCCAGTTCAGATGCCAAGATATTGACTTCTTCGCAACCGGTTTGAGGCGCTACCAATATAAACAAACGATCACTAATGTAAAAAAGCATGTCTATATTTCGGGTACTGGATTTTAATTGTTGCGTAAAAGACTGAACAGTTTCGTCTGCCGTGTGACTTGGATCTTTAAGCTGTTTGATTTTAACGATCACGATCGAAAAAATACGTTTAAAGCGTTGTGCCAAAAACACTTCATGGCGTAAAGACTCATGCAAATGCGCCCGACGTAACAAACCGGTTTTGTGTTCGGTCAACATCAGCGCATCAAACTTATCATACATACTATGAAAATCTTGAATATGTGTTTCGAGAGCATGATAGATTTTTTCAACTTCATAGACTTTGTAATTTTTAGGGACCATTTTAGAAACATCATCAAATCGCATGATGTTGATTTCAGAGCTCAAACTCCGCAAGGGACGCACCAAGTGTTCACGTATAAACGGACGAATTAAGGCATTAGAAATCAAAAAGAACAGCATGACAAACACGATAAGAAACAACGGGATAATAAAAATAGACACTTGATAATTGACCACCGCCTCAAAGCTTGCGGCATCTCCTAGCAGATAAAAAATCAAGCCAAAGGAAATCAGTCCCGTCACGCTCAAAGACACGATCAACGAGATAATAAAAGCGAAAATAACGCGTTTTCGTAGCAACGAACCCAACGGCTGAGAATGTGCATTCATGCTAAACTCCTTTTACACAACCCTCTGTATTGATAATACGCTTATTGGATGCCAATACTCAAATTTAGCCTCATATGAAAAATGCCATTTATGACAATTTAATACTCGGTATTGACCTGGGTACCAGTGGTATTCGGGCAGCGATCGTGCGCGACCAGACTCAAATCCACCAATTTAATGTAACGCTTCCCTTTCCAGAACGTAAAGACAGGCAAAGTGAGCAAAATCCATCGGCTTGGCTAAACGCCTTTAACGACTTGCTTGACCAGATCAATCAAGCGGGCTACACACCATATATAAATCAAGTCATTGCCGATGCGACCTCTTCCACCGTACTATTAAGCAATACACAAGGACGAACCCTATGCAATGCCTTGATGTACGACGACAGCCGAGCGCAAATTAAAGCTGAAATCGTTCAAAAACACGCGCCCAAAAACTCGGCTGCACAGGGTGCCAATAGCAGCTTGAGTAAAGCATTATGGTTGGCCGATCATCATCCTCATACAGCACAAATTCAACACCAAATTGATTGGGTCAACTTCCAACTGTGCGGTCTGCTCGGTGTCACCGATGAAAATAATGCGCTAAAACTTGGCTATGACTCCATTCAACAAGCTTGGCCGGATTGGGTGAAGGATTTGTGTCCATTTGAGTTACCAAACGTTGTACCCGCCGGTACACTCATCGGCCAAGTCACGGAACAACTGGTTAAACGCTGGAACTTCAAGCAAAATTGTCAGGTGTTTGCTGGCACGACAGACAGCATCGCGGCCTTTTTGGCCTCGGGTGCCAATCAACTTGGCGACGCGGTCACTGCACTGGGTTCAACACTGGCCATTAAACAATTGTCGGATACGCCTTTATTTACGGCGGAATATGGCATTTACAGCCACAAACTAAAAAATAAATGGTTAGTTGGCGGCGCATCCAATGCCGGCGGCGCGGTATTATTAGCGCATTTTAGTTTAGACCAGTTAGAACAACTAATTCCACAGTTAAACCTACAAAAACCAACCGGTTTAGCCTGCTATCCACTCAACCAACCGGGCGAGCGTTTTCCAATTGCAGACCCCAATTTACAACCCATCATCCCCAAAACCCATACCGACATACAACTTTTACAGGCTTTAATAGAAGGCCTAGTCTCAGTCGAATCCCTGGCCTATCGCAAGCTCAAATCACTCGGCGCACCGAAGCTCAACCGACTCTATGCGGTGGGCGGTGGCACACACAACCAGGCCTGGTGCCAGTTGCGCGCTTTAAGATTGCCCGCTACAATCGCTAAACCAATTTCACAGTCGGCCGCTTTTGGCGTGACCTGTTTGATTAACCCTACTACCATTCAAGGAAACACACTATGACGCTTGAAGACTTAATCGCCGCGCTGAATCGACACCCTGTGGATTTTAAACAAGTGATGGATGTTATTGATTCTGAATACAATTTCACTCCCACCGCTTTCAAAAATGGCGAATTATTAAATGAAGCCGACACCAATAACGGCTCGTGCAAAATTTTCGCTTTCGCTAAACTTCATCAACTATGTGAAACCGACACCTTAAATGCATTTGGTGATTTTTACACCCAAGATGTGCTACTCCATCCAAATGGCGAAGATCATCAAAACATTCGTAACTTTATGAAAACCGGCTGGCAAGGTATTGAATTTAAAGGACAAGCACTGGAAAAGAAGTAAACATATAAAAAACCAGGCCTAGTAGAAGCACCAGGCCTGGTAGTTATAGGCGGGGGTTAATCAAGCTTGTAGTTCAAACTAAGTGTTAAGGCTGAAATGTTGCCTTCGTACAAATCACCATCAAGCGCTGAAGGAAAATAGTCGTAATTTGCTCTAAAGCCAAACTTCTCATTTATCTCATAGTTATAACCAAACCCAAGTAAAAAACCAAGGTTACTATTATTCTCTGAATTACTATAAATTTGAATGCCTGTATCACGGCCACTAATTTTTACTTTTTCAGTTGTGGTTGCATGATAAAACCCTAACTTCGCGTATAACCTAGACTTATTTTCAAATTTGCTGGCTAGCAGTGCAGCCGCATAAAAGACATCCGTAGAGCCATCTAGATCGTACCGAACAGCGTAATTCCAGCTTTCAGTTGTACCATCAGATTCAACACTATTAACCCCCAAATAGCCAAACTCAAATCCTTGTGAGTCTGTTAACCATTGACCAGCATAGATGTTAAAAACTCCAGAAGGCTTTTGCTCAATTTCCGCTATACCTAGAGACTCTAAATTGCTTTCATGATATGTCCACATACTATCTAAATTCTTCTCAGCATTATCTTCATACCCGGCAGAACCTAAACCCAAACCAACATACCATTTTTCAGCAGCTAACACAGGAGCCGAGATTATTAAGCCAAGAGACAAAACACCACCCAAAATCAAATTACTTTTCATCTATCTTCCTCGTATATTATAAATTTTATACAGAATATAGGCATAAATACTAAAGCATATATTCAGGCGGGCATTATGCCTGATTTGACAAAATTTACTAGTCAAACTTCTCTTATACTGGTCATCATAGGACTCGCAACGCCTGCGCACTGACACTCAAATAATAAAGCTGAAAAGGTCTCTGTCATTGCTGAACTATCTTTTGAAGCCAATTTAGGTCGAAGTAGACGAATTTGATAGGAAGTTCAATGAGTTTTTACAAAAAAAATATAAAGAACCAGGCCTGGTAGCAGCACCAGGCCTGGTGGTTAGGCAGGATTAAGCTTGGTGGACGTACTTGACTAGGGCTAAGTCTAGATAAGTTTGGCCATTTGCATCGCCCGACAACACTTGAAAAGGTTGATCTGGCTCGCCCATTTGATCTAGTACCAATTCGGCTTCTGAGAAATCATCTTCGGCGGTGTAGCCATTAATGGTAATAATCGTTTTCAAATTTGCAGCTTTAGAAGACAATATGCCATTACGTGAATCTTCAAACGCGATCGCCTGCTCTGGCTTTAAATTCATTTGTTCTAATGCCCAATCGTAAATATCTGGCGCTGGTTTTTTGGCTGGTACGATATCGCCTGCCGCAATCACTTCAAACCACTTGATCGATTCGCCACCCAAAGTATTTGATAACAAAGCGGTGACGTTTTCGGGTGTGGTAGTGGTAACAATCGCAATACGCATACCCGCGTCACGTGCTTCGTTAATTAATCGCTCGACACCTGGACGTAAAGGAATCTTGCCTTCGGCCATTAACAGGGTGTAAAAATTGGTTTTAGAGGCATGCAAACCTTTAACAAACTCGTCAAAGTTAGCGGGCTTTTCAAAGTCGGTATTAAATTTTTCAAGATAATACTTGATACGCTCTTTACCGCCGGTCACCGCTAACAGTTCACCGTATAAAGCTTCGCTCCATTCCCAATCCAGTCCTTCATCTTTAAAGGCCATATTAAAGGCGACACGGTGCCCGTCTTTTTCGGTATCCGCTAGGGTTCCGTCCACATCAAACAATAAGGCTTCTAATGTAGCCATAAAATATTCCTCTATTTTGATTAAAACGCCCGGATTTTGCGTTAAAAACACCTTAAATTCAAGCTTTATTAATAGCTTGGCAAACGAAAGCAACCAATCCTCTACCACTTAATTGAAATTTTTGGAATTTTTTAAGCTTGTGGTGACGAAAAAAACCTGATATAAAACGTCGTCAAGTTTAAAAGTTGGCTTGATTGCCGATATTTATTAGTAGTCACATCGATTAAACTTGATATAAAAATAAGAAAATTTGGAGAGTTCTATGGAACAGTCAAGCAGCTTTATTGAAGATTATCCTCCCTATGTTCCAGAGGAAGGTGAAGAATACATGAGTGCGAACATGAAAGCGCATTTTCGTAACAAGCTTTTAGCGTGGAAAAAACAATTAATTAATGAAGCGGAAACAACCGTAACCCATTTGCGAAGTGATTCTTCCACCCCAGCCGATCCTAACGATCGTGCGACCCAAGAAGAAGAATTTGCGTTGGAATTGCGTACACGTGATCGTGAACGTAAATTGATTTCCAAAATTGATAAATCGCTGAAAGAAATTGAAACTGGTGATTACGGTTATTGCAAAATCAGTGGTGACGAAATTGGTTTAGGCCGCATGGAAGCGCGCCCTACCGCTGATATGACTGTTGAAATGAAGCGTCAACAAGAGATTCGTGAAAAACAAGGCGTTGCATAAATCGCCTCATGACGTATGTCGGACGGTTTGCCCCGACCCCATCGGGGCCGCTTCATTTTGGTTCACTCATTGCCGCCACCGCCAGTTTTCTGGATGCTAAATCGAATCAGGGTTTATGGTTAGTCCGTATTGACGATGTCGATACACCTAGAGTTGTGACCGCTTCCATATCGCAGATCCTGCATCAACTTGACGCCTTTGGGTTTGAATGGGATCGTGATGTTTTATACCAGTCTCAATCCCAATCCCAATCTCAATCCCGCTATGTTCAGGCATTAGACCAACTCATTCAGCAACAACACGCCTTTTGTTGCGATTGCACACGCAAACAAATTTTCGCGCGCAACCCAGACGGCCTGTATGACGGTTATTGCCGTGATCGTGGCTTAACGCCATCCGATCAATATGCGGTTCGGTTTAAAGTGCCAAATGATGTTATGAGCCTAACGGATTTAATTCAGGGCGATCGAAGCATCAATCCTTCAAAAGACTTGGGCGATTTTGTATTAAAGCGCCGCGATGGTTATATGGGTTATCATTTGGCCTGTGCAGTGGACGATTTGGCGCAAGGCGTGACGCATGTGATTCGCGGTTCGGATTTATTGCAAAGCTGTTTCGCCCAAACCTTAATTTGCCAAGCCTTGGCTGACAAATCACTAAAGTACGGCCACCACCCGGTTGCGGTTACGCCACAGCAGATAAAATATAGCAAATCGGCACACAGCCCAGCGATTGATACAAACCAAGCGGTTATGCAAATATGGCAAGTATTAGACTTTTTAAATCAATCCCCGCCTTTAGAATTAAAATACGCCAGCTTAAATGAAATTTGGCGCTGGGCGATAACCCACTGGGATTTACATAAGGTTCCCGCAAAAGGCATGATCGAAGTATGAGCATTACCTCAATAAACCAGGCTAACCAAGCCCTAATTAATTGGCTGAGTGAGCCCACGAATTTTTCAGAAAATTGCGAACAGGTGCAGCGCATTGAAACTCATATTTCCTGTGTGTTTTTAACCGGTCAATATGCCTATAAACTCAAAAAACGCGTCAACTTTGGTTTTTTAGATTTTACTCAGCTGGCACAGCGCCAACGATTTTGTGAGATGGAGGTCGAACTAAATCGTCGCACCGCACCTCAGCTTTATTTAGGCGTGGTTCCAGTTTATCAACACCCGCAACAACCCGATCAAATCAGTTGGACACAACAACCAGGCCTGGTGGTAGCCGATTACTTGGTCAAGATGAATCAATTTGATCCCGAAAAAGTGCTCAGCCGTTATTTGCTACACACGGCCTTATCGAATTCACAAGTCAGTCAATTAGCCTTGGCCATCGCTCGACTCCACCAACAAGCTGAATCTATCCCGGCGGGCGATTTTTTAGGCTCGCCAGCTTGTGTATTGGAACCCATGACGGATAACTTCCCTTCTCTTATGGCTTTGTTGGATTGCCCGCACCTTAAAACCACACAGGCTGATTTCGACTGCCTAGCCTTACGCAACCGACTCAACCAATTAGAACTTTGGACTCGCAACCAGCACACGCTATTAGCCCCAATGATTGAGCAACGTCAACAACAAGGCCATGTGCGTGCTTGTCATGGCGATTTGCACCTCGACAACATTACGCTGATTGACGATCAACCCGTGTTATTTGACGGCATCGAATTTAACGATCAATTTCGTTGGATTGATACCTTAAGTGACCTGGCTTTCTTGTTGATTGATTTGGATTATCGTCAAAAACCCGCGCTGGCCTTATCAATATTAAATCGCTACTTACAACAAACTGGCGATTATGCAGGCCTGGTGCTTTTGCGTTTTTATCAAACCTATCGCGCGTTAGTGCGTGCCAAAATCACCGGTTTACGTTATCAACAACTCGATCCAGAATCCGCCGAAGCGCGTTATGTTTTAAACACCATGGTGGCTTATATTGATTTAGCCGAACACTATGCCTATTTGCACCAAGCTAACCCCACCCTGTTTATTATGCAAGGCATATCGGGCTCGGGCAAAAGTTACTATGCCGAACAAATTCATCAGCAACTCGGCGCCTTGGTGATCAGTTCGGATCGCGAACGTAAACGCCTATATGGCATCCAAAACACTACACGAGTTTCAGATGCTGAAAAATCCGTTTTATACAGTCCGCATATGAATCAAGCCACTCATCAAGCCTTATACCAGGCCTGCCAATCAGCTTTACAATCGGGATTAAGCGTGGTGGCCGACGCGACCTTTTTGCAAGCCAAACACCGTGAACGTTTTATCGAAATGGCTGAATCAGCTCAACGCCCTTATTTAATTATCAGCCTAGAACCGGATGAAGATTTAGCTGAACAGCGGATTGCAGAGCGCGAACAACTCAACCAAGATCCTTCTGATGCCAATGCGGCTGTCATGCGTCATCAACTTCACCAGTACGAAGCGCCCTTAGCCAGCGAAAAATCTCTCAGGATTAAAATGGGTGACGCGTTACCCTTGCTTAAGGATTATCTAGATCAGCCGATAACGTCTTTAGTTAAAGAAATTAGTGGATGAGTCGCATGTTTTTAAATTCATTTAAATGGGCATTGGTTTTTAATCTGGGCTGGCTGGGCTGGTTAATGTCTCCTATTGCGCTAGCCCAAACCCCACCTGAACAAGCTGAACTATTAGGCATTAAGCTAACCGAAGCCGATATGAAATCAGTACGTGCGCATTTGAATAACCTAGGTGGTTTTAAACAGGATCGAGCGACGGCAGACCACCATAACATGGACAAATTTTTTGCTTACTCCAATTTGCGTGACAGCTATTATGTGCAGTTTCGCTATGATGCGAATGGCAAGGTGGTCTCCGCTAAACGACTTTTACGCCGCTCTGGCAACCACTTTAATAACGATTATCGAGACGTGGAAACCCAACAGGTCGCACGCCAACTCATCGAAACCTATGGTCAGCCAAACCAAGTGATTCGAAAAAGTTTGAACGGCTTACCAAGTTATGCTTCGTTTGTTTGGCAAGATGACGAGGTTCGCATTACAGTAGATCGAGTCGGTAGTGATCGATATGCGCCTATTTTTATTGAATATGAAATTAGCACGGATCCTTACGTAGCCAAACAAGAAAACGAAGACGATGCTGAAAACGCGAACCCATTAAACAATGCACTCTAAGTTGGCTTAACCCAACTAAAGCGGCAACTAAATAATGACTTGTTTTCTAGCCTAAGCGGTTTTAAGATAGGATTATACAGGCATGAAATTAAGGATATTGATATGAATATTTCTGGATCGGCAATGCACAATGCCTACACAGGCATACAAACCGGACTTAAAAACCTTGAGTTAAACAGTCAAAAAATTGCCAGCCCAAATGTGCCGGATAAAGCTGAACCTTTGATTATGCATAAGCTGGATGCCAACCTAGTTGAAACCAACGCTAAAGTAATCAAAACCAGTGATGAAATGCTCGGCAGCTTAATTGATGTCATGGCTTAACGCTTAAAACCCTGCTTAATCATCTAAAGCACCAGGCCTGGTGCTTTAGTCTTCAACCCAACAAAACGAATTAGCGATGATCATCGCGGTGCTCATCTCGATCTTTTTCATTCATCCGCTCTAATGCATGCATCACTTTGGCATTAAAGCTGCCATCTGGGAATTCACCCTGCTCGTCGGCTTCGCCCACAGGTAAGTTACTAAATAACGCCAAACCTTCATCTACGTGACTGATCGCATAAATATGGAACTCGCCACGCTCGACGGCTAATCGGACCTCATCATTCAACATTAAATGTCGCGCATTCGCTTCAGGAATTACCACACCTTGTTGGCCGGTTAAACCGCGCGCGGCGCAAACTTTGTAGAAGCCTTCAATTTTTTCATTAATGCCGCCAACTGGCTGAATCTCGCCAAACTGGTTAACCGAACCCGTCATCGCCAAATCTTGACGCATCGGCACTTGAGCTATCGCAGACAATAGCGCATATAACTCGGCTGACGACGCACTATCACCCTCGATGCCTTCATAACTCTGCTCAATGACAATTGAAGCACTAAAGCCTAGCGCGCGATAACGCATATAACGGCCACGCACATAGCCTGATAAAATCAACATACCTTTGGAGTGGATAGGTCCGGCCATTTCAATTTCACGCTCAATATCCACCACACCTTCATCACCCGCAGAAGCTTGCGAGGTAATACGAACCGGCTGACCAAATGACTGACGCCCAACGGTTAATACCGTCAAACCATTCACCTGCCCGATATGCTCGCCTTGCATTGAAATCAACACTTGCTGCTCAACAATCGCACGGTGGTAATATTCTTCCATTAAACCGGTATGAAACTCATGCTGCGCTAGTGTTGATTCAATCGTTTCGCGCGTAACCTTGTCTTCATTATTCGCGCGTGCAAACGCATTCGCTTCCGCCAATACATCACGCAAAATGGCTTTATTGGTGTAAAGACGGTTTTCGTCTTCCGCCATGCGTGATGCGTATTCAATCAAACGCTCAAACGCGGATAAATCGACTGGCAAGTCTTCCCAAGATTCGATTTCACTCGCTAACTGCTGCGCCAAAGCCAACTCATGATCCGGCGTACGTTCCAACTCAACCTCAAACTCCACTTGGACCTTAAACAAACGACCAAACTGGGCGTCAATTTCTTGTAGCGCATAAAAATGCGCCGACTGGCCGACTAACACTAAGGTTAATCCAAGCGGGAAATCCGGTAGATGATAAGGCACGACGCTGTTTGAAGATGGAATCTCAAAACTCAATTGGCGCGACATGAGGGAAGCTTTCAAACTCGACCAGATTTCAGGGTCTTTCAAAATCGCTTGAATACTTAAAATTAAATAGCCGCCATTTGCTTTTTGGAGCAAACCGGCCTGATGATTCATCGCCAAACTCAAAGTATCGCCAGATGCACTTGAGGCCGCCGAGTTGATTGCATAACCAAATAATTTTGGCATCGCGGCATTTTGCTCATAAATCACCGGCGCGTGATTCAAACCACGGTGATCCACCAATAAGTTGACCCCGAACTGGCTCATACCCTGCTGCTCGGCCAAAATCTCATCCATGGTCATTTGTGCCGACCCGCTGGTGGTAACCTGGTCAGCGCTTTGATCCCAGAACAAGTGCAACTTGGCGACCACGGCTTGTTCAAGCTCATCCAAATACTGGTTTACTTCGTCATTCACACCAAAGTCTTTTTTCAAGTTAAGGATCAAGGGTTCAATGTGTTCGCTCGCCACCTGCGTGTTGAGTTCTTTACCCGCATCCATAAACTCATGCTGAATGGTCGGAAAACGTGTTAAGCCTTCATTTAAAGCCGCCTCCACCTTATCCAAAGCCTCGGTAAAATGCTTTTGCACCTTATCATCCAAAGATTTAAGTTCACTCAAACGCATTTTTTCGCCGTCGACAATCGCATGTAAAACGAAATTATTTTCAGTCTGCTGAACATCCACACCAAGCGATTCGGCTAACTCAAATGCAGGCGCTAATACTTCTTCTTGGCGCGCGCTAAGTTTACGTTCCAATTGTTGCGAGCGTAATTGGTAGGCGTGACCATCAAAAACCACTGGCAATTGATTCTTTAGCTGCGTAATAAAGCTTTCAATGGCGGCTTTAAACTTAAAACCACTCCCAGCTGGAAAATATAAATACTTGGTTTTCGGACTTTCTTTAAAATCCGCCACCAGTGCCACATCATCCGGCATTGGCTTATTTTCAGCTGCTTTCATTAGCATCGCTTTGGTCATACCGATACGACCTACGCCCGGCTCGCCCATAATAAAGATGTGATTATGATTACGTTTTAAATGAAGTCCGAAATTTAATGACTGATAAGCACGCGGATGAAAGCGTTGCATAAAGTTATAAATATCCGACGAGTGGCTGGCAAAAGCCGAAGAATCGATGTGAGTAAAACGATAAAGCTGATCTGCAGAAAGTTTGCGCATAGTTATTCCGAAAAAACCAAAAAATAACCAGGGAGCGAGCGCCGCCCTGGTACTAAAAAATCAAAAAAAGTGCAATAAACTACATTTGATCATGATGCGGGTTTGAACGGATTCGGTGGATACTGATATCTGCGCCCTCATATTCTTGTTCAGGCGTTAGACGAATACCAATAAATAGCTTAATTAAGCCATAAACAATCAAGCCACCAATCACGGCTAAACTTAAACCTAATAGGGTTCCGATAATTTGCGAGAAGATGGAAACACCGCCTAAACCACCCAAGGCGGCCGAACCGAAAATCCCAGCCGCAATCGCACCCCAAGCACCACACAAACCATGTAACGGCCACACACCTAATACATCATCAATTTTCAAACGCTGTTGCGTCCAAACAAAAGCTTTAACAAATAACGCGCCCGCAATTAAACCGGTCGCTAGCGCGCCTAATGGATGCATAACATCCGAACCCGCACAAATTGCCACCAGGCCTGCTAAAGGACCGTTATGCACAAACCCCGGATCTTGTTTACCGATAAAGGTCGCCGCCAAAATACCACCCACCATCGCCATTAATGAGTTGACCGCTACAAGCCCCTGAATACCGGCGACCGATTGCGCAGACATGACGTTAAAGCCAAACCAACCCACCGTTAAAATCCAAGCGCCTAAGGCTAAAAATGGAATACTGGATGGCGGATGCGCGTTTTTAAGTTGACCTTGACGATCATATCGCCCTAGACGCGCGCCCAATAAAAGCACCGCTACCAACGCAATCCAACCGCCCACACCATGCACCACAACCGAACCAGCAAAGTCATGAAATGGCGCACCAAACTGCATCTCTAGCCAACCTTGCACACCCCAGTTACCATTCCAGGCTATGCCTTCAAAGGTGGGATAAATCAGCGCAACAATAAAAAACGTCGCCAATAATTGTGGATAAAAACGCGCTCTTTCCGCAATACCACCTGACACAATCGCCGGAATAGCCGCCGCAAACGTCATTAAAAAGAAAAACTTAACCAAGTCATAGCCCGATTTTTCCGTCATCGCTAGGGTTAATTGATTCTCAAGATTAAACCCTAAAAACACGCCATAGGCCAAACCATAACCAATAAAGAAATAAGCGATAGTGGACACACCCAAATCACTCATAATTTTTACTAGCGCGTTTACCTGGTTTTTATGCTGTACCGTGCCCACTTCTAAAAAAGCAAAGCCCGCATGCATAAATAACACTAAAATAGCGCCTAACAACACAAATAGAACATCTAAGCTGGCGATCATCGGATCCATGACATTTACCCACTAATAATGAATAGAATAAAGCCGCAATTGTACCAAATATGACCAGTCCCCAAACAGAAATCACCACACCTTTGCAAAAGCTTGAAGATGCTCGCTTTGATCAAATCGGTATCGAAGTTTGGATGAAACGTGATGATCTGAACCACCCGCTGATTCAAGGCAACAAATGGCACAAGTTACGTTTAAATTTAGACCAAGCCGCCAAACAAGGTCAAACCCAACTCATCACCTTTGGCGGGGCTTATTCTAATCATATCGCCGCCACAGCTGCGGCTTGCTATGAACGGGGGTGGTCAAGCATCGGACTCATTCGTGGAGATGAGTTGGCAAACAACCACCAGGCCTGGTCGCTTACCTTAAAACAAGCCCAACGCCATGGAATGCAATTTGAGTTTTTAGACCGCCAAACTTATCGTTTACGTCACCACCAGGCCTGGTTAGACGCTTTACAACAACGTTTTCCAAATGCCTACCTCTTGCCCGAAGGTGGCAGTAATGAATTCGCGGTGGCGGGATTTGAAAAGGTGATCAATCAACTTAATCAACAGTGTGAAGGTTGGACCGATTTATTTTGTGCCGTCGGCACAGGTGGTAGCCTAGCCGGCTTAGCAAAATATGCCTCACCTAACCAAACTGTTTGGGGTATAGCCAGTTTAAAAAATGCCGACTATCTAAAACCTCAAATTCAAAACTGGATTGGAAGTTCTAAGCAAAACTGGCGGCTTTTAACCGAGTTTCATGGCGGCGGCTATGCCAAATCAAATTCAGAAATCATGTTAAAAACCAAACAGTTCGAATCGAAATTTCAAATTTTACTTGATCCTATCTACACCGCTAAGCTGGTATGGGCTTTTAACACTTTACTTGAACAAAACCACTTTCAAGCCGGTCAAAAAATAGTGCTGTATCACAGTGGAGGCTTACAGGGTTGTACTGACTAAAGCGGCCAAAAAATTGGCATTAATAACATCGTCAGCACAAACATCATCAACATTAATGGCAAACCAATTTTAAAGTAATCAATAAACCGATAACCACCCGGCCCCATGACCAAAGTATTTGCCGGATGCGATACCGGACTCGCTAAACCGGTGGCCGCTAAGGCCACCACCATCATTACGCTGGCAGCTGAAATATCCAATTGTGTGCTCAATGTCAAAGCAATCGGTGCCATAATCAACACCAAGGCCGCTCCCGGAATCATTAAAATACCCATTGCGGTCATCAAATACAGTCCCGCCACCACAAGCCAAGGATTACCCTCACCAAGCAAGCTTAATAAACCATTAGCCAAATAAGTGGCCGCGCCGGATTGATCCATCGCCATGCCTAATGGCAACATGCCAGCAATCAAAAAAATCGAACGCCACTCTATCGCGCGATACGCTTGCTCCATGTTTAAACACCGCAACAACACCATCAAACTCGCGCCGGCAATCGCCGCAATATAAATCGGCAACCAGCCCAATAACACCGCCAACACTACAAATAACATTAATAAAGCCGCTACGGGTGCTTTGCTGGCATCCATCGGTTTGGTTTGGATAGGATTAAGAATAATCAAATCAGCATTGTCGTTTAACTTGGCCAGATTCGGTTTGGGCCCCACAATTAATAAAGCGTCTCCCGCTTGTAATCGCATCACGTCCAAACCCGCTCGATAAGACTTCCCCTCTCGCCAAACCGCGGCAATTTGCACTTGATAACGCTCATCAAAGTCCAGCTCTTTAACCTGCCTCCCAACCAATTTTCCGTGGGGATGCAAGGTGGCTTCAATCAGCTCTAATTCGCCTTTATCAAACACGTCCAAATAAGGCGAAATATCATCCATGCGCTCAAGCTGCTGCAAGCCTCGCAACCGATCCATATCTTCTTCTCGACCTTGAATCAATAACAAATCACCTTGCCGCACCACTTCGTCATCACTGAGTTCGGACAATACCTTACTTTCACGAAATAAGCCCATTAAGCGAAAATCAAACGCTTCACCTATGCGATTTTTAGCCAAACTGTTACCGATTAAACCTGAGTCTTCCGGCACGCGTAATACAAACAAACGTTCATCCAGATTATAAATTTCTTGCACTTCATCCAAGTTAATCGAATGAACCCCACTAAACTCGTCTTCATGCTTAGCCAATTGTGCAATATTATCCGGCGACCCTTGGATCAATAAATGATAACCCGCCTCAATCGGCATGTCGGATAGATAAGTGCGACGCACCAGATCTGGTCGTCGAATGGCTAATAAATTTAGATCATAAGCTTGGCGAAAATCTTGGTGTCTCAGCGTTTTGCCAATTAAGCTCGAGGATTCGGCGATCACCACCTCCGCCCATTGGTTTTGTTCCAACAAATATTGGTGTAAAACCGGCGATTGGCGTTCGATCTTGAGTTGACTCCAACTGCGCAACAACTCAAATCGGTCCGATCGTCCTTGGGTCAGCACAATATCGCCGCCTTTTAGCTGAGTGGATTTGAGTGGCAAAGCTTGGGTTTGTCCATCTCGAATGCGCGCCACCACCATTAAACCGGCACTCGTCACCAAACCCGACTGCGCAATGCTGCGACCTTCTAGCAACGAGTCGTCCGGCACGCGTAATGCAAAAATACGTTCTTGCAAGCCATAAGCTGCGCGTAAATCTTTCTGACTATTCTGCTCGGTGGTTTTGTCTTGTTTAGGCAATAAATGTCGACCAATTAAAGCAACAAAAACAATTGCGATTAATAATATCGGCAAACCAATATAGGCAAAATCAAAAAAGCCAAAGCCTTCGCCTGTCGATTCTTCTAACGCCATACTCGCCAACAGGTTAGACGGCTTACCCACCAAAGTCATTAAACCGCCCAACAAACTACCAAACGCCAATGGAATCAATAATCTTGAAGCGGAAATACCGGTCCGCCTAGCGACTTCAACCACCACCGGTAGCATTAAAGCTGCCACGCCCGTATTATTCATAAATGCCGACAAACCGCCTGATACTAACATCAAAATCACAATGATGCGCCCTTCTCTCGGCCCGGCAATTTGCATCACTTTCCGACCCAGCCGATCTGCAAAGCCTGTATAAGCGAGTCCGGCACTCATAATAAACATCGCCCAAATCGTCACCACCGCCGGATTGCTAAAACCACTCACGGCTTGTTGCGGCGAGACTAAACCAAATACCGCCAAACTCACTAGCACCAATAACGCCACCAAATCCATGCGCAACCAATCGGTGACAAAAAACACCAAGCTCACTAGCAAAATGATTAAAACCAAAGCGATATCGAATGTCATGATAACGGCCAAACCCATAGCAACATTGGAATACTCACTAATACAACTAAGATTTCAACAGGTAACCCTAAACGCCAATAATCACCAAAGCGGAAGCCGCCCGGTCCAATGATTAAAGTGTTGTTTTGGTGACCAATAGGGGTTAAAAACGCACAAGATGCGCCAATAGCCACCGCCATTAAAAAAGGATCTGCATTCACGCCTAATGCCGTCGATGTGCCAACCGCTATCGGACACATTACCGCCGCGGTCGCCGCGTTATTCATTAAATCGGATAGAAACATCGTCACAATTAAAATGACGGCTAAAGCAAAAACACTGTGACCTTGTGCCACATTCTGCAATAAAAAGTTAGCAATTAACGTCGCCGTTCCGGTTGACTGCATGGCACCCGCCACCGGAATTAAGGCCGCCAGCAATACAATAATCGGCCAATCAATGGCTTTATAAACCGAAGTTGGTGGCACAGTACGCACCAGCATCGAAACCAATACCCCGCCGGCAAACGCTACCGCGGTCGGAAAAATACCAAAGGCCGCAATGCCGACCGCACCGATCAAAATAGCGGTCGCTATAATCGCTTTGCGTTTATCTGGAATACGTAATTCGCGTTCGGCTAAAGGGACACAGCCATAGTCGGCTGCAAACTCGGTTAAAGTTTCAGATGGCCCCTGCATCAGTAACAAATCCCCAGCCCGCATGCGAAGTGTACGCAAACGCGCGCTTGATCGAGCGCCTTCACGAGATACGGCTAATAAGTTCAAACCATAACGCGTTCTTAGTTGAATATCTCGGGCCGAACGTCCGACAATTTCTGAGTCACTGCGCACCACAAACTCCATTAAAACCACATCATCCTGAGAACTGGGTTTATCCGAGTCCTCTGTAAGTTCGGCCTCATTTTCATCGGACTTGGATTGTTCAACCTGGCTGGACTTGGTGTGTTTGGTTGATTTTTCAGATTTGGATTTTGTTTTTTCTTCTGTCTGTTCTTCACTCGATGAACCAGATTCTTCCAGTCTAAGCCCTAAATTTGATAAAACCGATGCCAAAGCGTCCACGTCTGCTTCGATAATCAAAATATCTTTTTCCTTGACCACTCGCTGCGAACCCGGCGCATTAATACGCACATCATTACGAACCATCGCGATAATCTGTGCATTCGCCTCATCAAGAACGGTTTCAATTTCACGTAGCCGCATGCCAGCCGCTTTGCTTTCTTCGGTTACCCGAACTTCGGTTAAATAGGCACCCGTTTCAAACTCCGTTACGCCCCGCTGTTTACGTACTGGTACTAAACGCCAGCCTACCAATACCGTAAATAAAACCCCGACGACCGCCACAGCGGCTCCTACCGGAGCAAAATCGAACATGCTAAAACCATCAAAACCATTTTCTACTCGAAACCCCGATACAATCAGGTTAGGCGGCGTCCCAATCAAAGTCGTCATGCCGCCTAAAATCGTTCCAAAAGCTAACGGCATTAAAATCTGGCCAGGAGGCAGTTCTAGACGCGCCGCCAACTGAATGGCTACCGGCATGAGTAAGGCCATCGCCCCCACGTTATTCATAAAGCCAGATAACAACGCGCCGATGCCAACTAACGCCGCTAAACTTAAGGTTTTACCTGCATTTTTAGGCATGGCGTGATGCGTTAATACATCCACCGCGCCCGAGTTTTGCAAGCCTCGACTCAACACCAAGACACACGCCACCGTAATAACGGCTGGGTGTGCAAAGCCTAAAAAAGCATCGTTAGGTGAAACTAACCCCGTTAGTACGCACGCCATTAAGGCCATCGCAGCCACTATATCGTGACGCCAACGACCCCACACAAACAACACCATAGTGGACGCTAAAATTAACAGAATAAGGAGTTGGTCTTGGGTCATGCTAAAGCATCCGTCAAGAAAGCAGTAGAATTGGAATCCCGGTAAGTAGGCTACCGGGAAGATTTAGAAATGCGTTATAAGAAGCTAAACTTCTTAAAAGGTCAAAATGTAATCTACAACACGATCGATTTCTTCATCCGTCATAGCCGAAACCATCGGTGCCATCATGGCGGTCATCGGACCAACCTGTTCTCCGGCACGATAGGCTTTAATACGTTCAACCAAAAAGTCTTTAGATTTACCGGTTAATTGCGGTCCCACACCGCCCGCACCGGTCGCACCGTGACAACCAATACAAGTCGCATACAATGTTTTCCCTGAAGCCACTTCTACCACCGTTTCGGCGACTTCAACTTCCACTGGTTCTTCAACCGCTGGAATTTCGGCCGCTTTTGGTTCAGCTTCCATAGTTGATGCATCCGTCATCTCGGTCGACTCCTGCGGAGCTGGGGTAGCTTCAACGCGCTGGTCTAGAGTCGGCGTTTGTGGCTCAGGCTGTTTAGTCACTTCTCTTGTATCCACTTCGGAACTTGATTGAGGACTTGAATCGGATGAATCACTGCATGCCACAAATAAGCTCGCACTACTCACTAGCATAACCGTCATTATTGTTTTGAACTGCATGACAACCCTCCTTAGGTAAAAAGTCGGTTTCATTATGGCATGATTTAAATCACTTTAAAAATAATTAAAGTGACTTCATCAATTTCTGCAAACGCTCCACAGAAACCGGTTTGAGAGTTTTCATCGGCTGAGAAAACAAAGAGATACGCAACTCTTCTAACATCCAACGCAATTCGATAAAATCCGGATTTAATCGTAAAGATTCATGCGTTTTCAATTCATTAAATTCGATTAGCAAACTTTGCATCTGACGTTGAACTTGTTGATCTTTTTGTGGGTCTAAATCGAGCTTTTCCAGCCGAACCTGCAAGGCCTTTAAATAACGCGGAATCTGAGCCAACCAAATATCCGGGGTATCCAACACAAAATTCAGGTTCACTAAATCATCTAACTGAGTTTTGATGTCGTCTAACGAAGCCAACCAACGCGGGTTCAACTTGCCTTTAATCTGCTTCGCTAAGCGTTGGTGGTTTTGCAAAATGTCACTCACCAAGTTCGCAATTGCTTGCGCCTCTTTGACCCAATCGGTTTGTAACCGAGTTACCGCGGCTTCATATGCACCTTGACTGCGAATCGTTTGTGGCTCTGGCACTAATCGACGTAAGGCTTTTTCAATCACCTGCTCGGTTAAATGCGTACAACTGCCATAAGGCGAAAAACACAAGCAAGCTTGTTTCAGCGCTAAATGTTTCTGCAAATATTTATGTTTGTCTTTTAACTGGTTCTTTAACAAAAACCAGACCGCATAGCCGTGCTGTTTTTGTGCCTGACGTTCATCCCCACTACGGATTAAAAACACCTGTTCTTTTTCAAGCACCAGGCCTGGGTAAGCCAATAGAGTTTTACCATGTGACTTAATCGATTCTTCCTGCGCCAAATCGCCAAAATCCCATTCGCTAATCACTTGCTTGGGTTCGGTTTGGGTTTGCTGAATCTTCGCTTCCACCAAGTGCTGATAACGTGACTTCAGATCATCCAAGTCCGCGCTTTCCGCTAGTAACTTACCCTTGTCATCCAACAACTGAAACCAAGGCCGTAAATGCGCGGGCAAATCTACCGCACCAAAATCATCCAGCCGGACTTTTTGATTCGCGCCTCGGTTTAAGGCTTGAATTAATTGCGGCACAAACTCGCCTTGATCGCTGCTAATCTGATTCGCTACCCGCTCCGCCACAGCGGGTGCCGGCACAAATTGTTTACGAAGTTGTTTTGGCAAAGCTTTGATATAACAAACTATTTTCTCTTTCAAAAAGCCCGGGGTGAGCCATTCAAACTGCTCGACATTCACCAAATTCAAACCCGCTAGTGGAATTTTAAACACCACACCATCTTGCTGTTGTCCCGGCTCAAACCGATAATCCAGCTGCAGTGGAATACGCTGACTTAGCTGAATTTGATCCGGAAAATCCTGTTCATACTGGCTGTCCAAATCTTGTTTTAGCAATAAAGATTCAGTCAGTTTTAAGCTATCTTGTGTTTTGGCATCGGCTTTTTTAAACCAGGTTTCTAACGCGGGTTGGTTGTATATGTGTGCAGGCAAACGCTCTTCATAAAAATTCTGCAGCACCGTCTCATCCACCAAAAAATCTGGGCGTCTTAACTTTTGCTCATAACGTTCAATCTGTTTAATCAACTCTAAATTGTGCCGATAAAACGCCGCACGCGTATTTACTTCGGTTTGGGCTAAGGCGCGAATAAAAATGCCGCGCGATTCTTTCGGGTTAATCGGCCCATAATTACAAGGTCGGCGATTTACAATAGGCAAACCGTATAACGTCACCGACTCATACGCACCTACCTGACCGCGCTTTTTCTGCCAATGCGGATCGGCATAACTGCGTTTGATTAAGTGCGGCGCTAATTGCTCAACCCAATGCACATCAATTTCAGCGTTGGTGCGCGCATATAGTTTGGTAGTTTCGACCATTTCAGCCGACATCACCCATTTAGGTTTGCGCTTAAACAGCACCGAACTAGGGTGAATAAACAACTTGGTGCCACGCGCGCCCATATACACGTTTTCATCATCACGCATCATCACTTGCCCCAACAAACCGGCCAGCAACGAGCGATGTACATTAATGCTATGTAAATCACTCAAGCGTTCTAGAGTTTGGCCGTTTTCGGTCACCTCTTCATACAAATGCAACTCACCGACTTTTAACCCAATCGACTTTAAGCTCACTTTTAACTGATGATACAAATCGTGCCATTCACGCAGTCGCAAATACGATAAATAATTGGTTTTGCAAAGCTTCCGCAGTTTGTTTTGGCTAAGGTGGCGTTGCTGATGTTCATAAAAACGCCACAAATTTAAGAAAAACAAAAAGTCCGAACGTGGGTCTTCAAATGACTTGTGGGCTTTGCGTGCGGCCTGCATGGTTTGTTCGTTGATATCGCGCGGATCTTGAATACTAATCGCCGCCGCGATAATCAGCACCTCGGCCAACACATTATTTTTGTCGGCTTCCAACACCATTTTGGCAATGCGGGGTTCGAGCGGCAAACGTGCTAAATCTCGACCAGACTCAGTTAAGCGCTTTTTATCATCGAGCGCGCCGATTTCCATTAACTGACGATAACCATCGTTGACGGCCTTTTCCTGCGGCGGCTCAATAAATGGAAACCGCTCAACCTTGCCTAATTTGAGCTGCGCCATATTTAACAGTACTGAAGTTAAGGAAGTGCGATGAATTTCTGGGTCGGTGAACTCAGGACGCGCCTTAAAATCTTCTTCCGAATAAAGTCGAATACAAATGCCGTCCGCCACACGACCGCAACGGCCTTTACGCTGATTAGCGGAGGCCTGCGAAATGCGTTCCACCGGTAAACGCTGCACTTTAGATCGCACACTGTAACGGCTGATACGCACCAGGCCTGGATCAACCACATACCGAATACCTGGTACAGTCAAAGAGGTTTCGGCGACATTCGTGGATAAAATAATGCGGCGTTTATTCGAAGTTTGAAACACCTTGTTTTGATCCGACACCGACAAACGCGCATAAAGCGGAATCACATCGGTATTCTTGAGGTTTTGTTTACGCAAAACTTCGGCGGTTTCTTTAATGTCGCGTTCGCCGACCTGAAACACCAGCACATCGCCATGCGGATCGTGATCAGCCAACTCCTCCAACGCCTCGACAATACCCGTAGTTAAGTCCTGCTCAATCACCGTGCCGTCGTCCATTTCCACCTGACCTAAAGGCCGATAACGCGTTTCAACCGGATAAGTCCGCCCCGACACTTCCACAATCGGCACCACCAGGCCTGGTTGTTTGAAATGCTCGGCAAAACGCGCGGTATCAATGGTGGCCGAGGTAATAATTAACTTTAAATCCGGACGCTTGGGGAGAAGTTGTTTCAGAATGCCCAGCAGAAAATCGATATTGATACTGCGCTCATGCGCCTCATCAATAATAATGGTGTCGTATTGACTTAAAAAACGATCGTTCTGAATCTCCGCCAGCAAAATCCCGTCGGTCATCACCTTAATCAAACTGGTCTCATGCACCTGATCGTGAAAACGCACCTGATAACCGACCAATTCACCCAGCGACGAACCGAGTTCTTCCGCCAAACGCTCCGCCACACTGCGCGCCGCTAAACGTCGCGGTTGCGTACAACCTATACGCCCTAACACACCACGCCCGGCTTCCAAACACAGCTTTGGAATTTGAGTGGTTTTACCCGAACCCGTTTCACCCGCAATCACCACCACCTGATGCTGGCTAATCAAATCCACCAACTCAGCGCGCCGCCCCACTACTGGCAAGGCTTCATCATACTGAATGTTTGGCACCAACGCCTTGCGTGCATCCACCTTATCCAACGAACGCTGCAAACGCTCACACCAAGACCACCAGGCCTGGTGGTTATTATCAGACTCGACATTCAGCTTAGCCAAGTCGAGCCTATCCAAATCTCGTTTTAAACGAAATTGATCACGGCTTTGCGCTTGAGCAATAAGGGAATGAAGTGCAGATTTATCGCGCGGAAATTCAGACATCAACTAAGAGTTACCAGAAATAGACAAGTTAAAATGATCGCCTATTTTAACTGAACAAGCCAAGGAGTTTTGAACACATTTTGAACCAACCACACTGCGCGCTAGAAAAGGCACCAGGCCTGGTGATAGGGTTTTAGGTAAAATATTCGGTTTTCATTTTCACCAGATTAAGCAAGCTTATGCCTTTTTTTATCATCTGGGAGCAAAGCTTCTAGGATGCAAATAACCTGGTCGCGTCCACTTTGTTTGGCTTGGTATAAAGCTTCGTCGGCGCGAAGGATCAGGTCGTCCAGCTCGGTTTGTTCTGGCAAGCCGGTGGCTAGGCCAATACTCGCGGTCACACTGACCGCCTCTTCTCCGTTGATTAGCTTTTGCTCACGCAGCTGTTGCAAAAATCTTTCGGCAAACTGGCGTGCCTCTTCGATTTGGGTATTCGGCAGGAGCACAATAAATTCTTCACCACCCCAACGCGCAACCATATCTTCTTTTCGAATTTTTTCATTCAGCAATTTGCTAATCATTTGCAACACCTGGTCACCAAACATATGGCCATGCGCATCATTACACTCCTTGAAATGGTCAATATCCATAATCAGAGCACAGAGTGGCTGTCGGCGTTTATAGGGATCTTTCCAGAGCCCTTCGGCCCAGTAATAGAGCGCACGACGATTATTTAGCAGAGTCAACGCATCGGTATTTGCATCTTTTTCTGCCAATACTTGTTTGTGTTGCACACGACGTATGCGTGAGGCGAGTGCTAAAGCCAGCAACGTCGCTTCAAGCAACATCCCGATTTCCGCGGCCCTGAAGGTCAGCTCACTAAAAGGCAACCAACCCAGCACCGCCATGGTAGTCACGATTGTACCCAAGGTTCCTGCAACAACAGCGGTCAGGTAAAACCGACCACTAATACTGCCTTGCAAGACACTAAAAACGCCCATTATCAACATTAATGAGGTGAATATCAGCATAAATGCAAACGCGACCATTAGTGCTAACGCTTGGTTTCCAGTTAGATAACTGAAAAGTAAAACAAGCCAACTGCCGACAAGTATCCAGGATGAAAAACGATATAACGCTAGCCACTTGCTGCGAATGTCTAAAAACACCGTAGCAAACCAAAGCCCAGCCGAACCAAATAGCATCATTAACAAAGGTTGCGCCCAGCGCTGCCACTCGACCGACTGCGACCAGACCCAAACAAAACCATGCCCGGTATAGGAAAAATTGGCAACAACAAAGGAAAGTAAATAAAAGGCATAAAGCAAATGGCGGCGGTCACGAATACCAACAGACAGTGCGGTATTAAAAAAGATCAAGGCTAAGAGGTAGCCATAAACCAGCCCATAACTAAACAAGCGCACAAGCGTAAAGTGATCAAGTTTTTGATCATCAACAACATAAAACGGCGCGACTAGCGGATCGGGGGTATCCAGTTGCACTAACACCTGTGTCTTTCCAGGTTCCAGATAAAGCGGCATTAAAAAGCCCGTCACCTTCGACGTGCGATCTAGCGCGGAATGGTTATCACCCGTTATCCACTGTTTAACCAACTGACCGTCATAAAACTGGTAAAAATGCACCTCATCCAACCAAGAGGTATCCAACAGCAAATGACGTTTGATTGCTTCCGATTCAGCGTTATAAAGTTCCAAGCCCACCCAAACAGGCGCACTATTCAAACCGCTTGCCAGCACCTGTTTATCTAACGACCGAAAGGACTGCCCCTGCTGCCAAAGGTTATAAATCTCTGAGGCTTCGTAACTCGCCTCATCTCGGTCTTGCCAATAGACCTGCTGTGAAATGATATGTTCTGAGTTATTAAAAGAATAAGAACCTGCCAATACGCTAAAGGGCAATAGCCAAAATACAAAAAACAGCAAGCACCCCTGCTTAAACATATCGAAATCCAGATGATTTGAAAACTCAATTATAAGCTGATAAGCACAAGAATGTAAGCATTGCTAAATTTAGCCACCACCAGGCCTGGTGGTTGAATTTAAAAGATTAGACAAAGTTACGCTGAAACAAATTTACTCCAATCTCCTATATTTCTGGTTCAAGTGAATGCGTTTGACACTATTGACCGTTAAACAAACTGGCGTATTATGAGAATCGACGTTACCAAAGGAGATCGAAATGAAATCACTACGCGCAATGGCCCTTTCTATAGCAACCAGTCTCATGCTCGCCCTACCGATGCAGGCTTATGCCGAGCCGCAGAACAATGATCATGCTCTGGCCGGTGTTAAGAATGGTGATGTATTGTTTGATATCACGCTGTCTGAGCCAAGAATGTTAACGGCACAAATGGGAGTGATGTTTGAAACCTATCAGGACTTGAAAAAAAACGGCATTACGCCAAAGATGGTTCTCGCCTTTCACGGCCAGAATGTGCACTATCTAACCGAAAACCTAGACACCGTGCCCATGGAAGATATAAACCAAGTCGAAACCTTTAATGAAAACTTAAACAAATTAATGGCGCTTGATGGTGTACGAATTGAAGCCTGTGCCATCGCTATTCGTCTATACGGTGCAGACCGTCCAGAAATCCGTAATGGCATTCATGTGGTGGGCAACACTTATGTGTCCAATATCGGCTATGACAAGCAAGGTTATACCATTATTGGCATTCATTAAGACTATATAAGTCCGCTAGATTTAGCACACCATCCAAAAAGGATGGTGTTAATTGAAAAGACAGAGCAAACAATTACAATCAATTAAGAAATTGAAGGATAACGTGCCCTTTTATTCCGCAAGGAAAGCACGCGCTAAGGCTTGCGCCTGTTGAATTTGTGCGGGCGTCATTTTGGGTGCAACCCATTCATCACGCTTTTTTCTCGCCTGTTCATAACCGTTTGCTAAAGCAATATTGAGCCATTTATGGGCTTGAATGTAATCCTGAATTACACCTTCACCTTTGGCAAACATCAGACCAAGATTAAACTGCGCAGGGGCAACTCCCTGTTTCGCGGCTTGTTCATACCAGTACACGACTTCTTTATAGTCTTGCACCACACCTTGACCGTTGTCATACTTCACAGCAAGATTAAACTGCGCCTTAGCATCACCTTGTTTCGCAGCTTGTTCGTACAAGTAGACGGCTTGTTTGTAGTCTTGCTCTACGCCTTTGCCTTTGTCGTACATTAAGCCTAGATTAAACTGCGCCTTGACATCACCTTGTTTCACGGCTTGTTCATACCAGTACACAGCTTGTTTGTGGTCTTCCACGCCCTGGCCGTTTTCGTACATTAAACCTAGATTAAACTGCGCCTTGACATCGCCTTGTTTCGCGGCTTGTTCGTACCAATAGACGGCTTGTTTGTGGTCTTTCGCTACGCCTTGACCGTTTTCGTACATTAATCCAAGATTATACTGCGCCTTAGCATGGCCTTGTTTCGCGGCTTGTTCGTACCAATAGACGGCTTGCTTGTGGTCTTGCTCCACGCCCTGGCCGTTTTCGTACATTAAACCTAGATTAAACTGAGCCTTAGCATGGCCTTGCTTCGTGGCTTGTTCGTACCAGTAGACGGCTTGTTTGTAGTCTTGCTCTACGCCCTGGCCTATGTCGTACATTAATCCAAGATTAAACTGCGCCTTGACATCGCCTTGTTTCGCGGCTTTTTCGTACCAATAGACGGCTTGTTTGTGGTCTTTCGCTACGCCTTGACCGTTTTCGTACATTAATCCAAGATTATACTGCGCCTTAGCATGGCCTTGTTTCGCGGCTTGTTCGTACCAATAGACGGCTTGCTTGTGGTCTTGCTCCACGCCCTTGCCTTTATCGTACATTAAGCCAAGATTAAACTGCGCATTGGCATTGTCTTGTTTCGCGGCTTGTTCGTACCAATAGACGGCTTGCTTGCGATCTTTCGCTACGCCTTGGCCATTTTCGTACAATACGCCAAGAGCGTATTGTGAAAAAGGTTCTCCATTTTCTGCGGACTTTTTAAACTCACTGAGTGCAGACTTATAATCACCGCTTTGATAGGCTGACAAGCCCTTTTCCCTATCCGCCATCACCGTCTGAGCAAGGCTCATAGAAAATAGGCCCGCTAAGATTATTTGTTTTAATTTCATATTACCATTCCTTCTTATAGCCACTCCATTTTAGCCAGTGGTTAGATCCAATTTGTGAATTATATAATTGCATCTAATTGCTAACGGCAAGTTTTCAAAATCCGCATTGACTACATTCATATCAGAGCTACGGTAATATCGATGCTATCTTTTCCAATATATCTTTTTCCTGTTGGATAAGTGGTTTTGTAGATCTGATTAATAAGCCTTTGAATTAGTTTTATTTTTCTGGCTATCCCACCACGGCTTTCAGCTTGTCTAGATCGAACTGGGTTTGCTCAGTATCTACACCTAATTCGCGCATTTTGGCTTCTAGCTCGTCTTTTTCGACTTTTAAGTCAATCAAACCGCTAGTGTTCTGCTCGAAGGTGTACATTTGAGTAATACCCAAATGGTAAAAGCGCAAGATTTTCATCGCCTCTACATCCCCTGCTTCGACCTTTTCTTGCAACGAGCGCATGGCGTTGGTGATGTGCATTAAGCTACGTTTTAACTGCCAGCCATACATGGCCTCTTGCATCCAGGGCTGGTGCTTAAAGAACTTAGCGGTAATCCAAAACACGAGACCTAAGCCAATTAACGCGCCCATGATTTGTAGGGTCAGTAAGTTATGCGGATTTTCGCCAAATAAGCTGGGGAAAAAGTAAGAGGTTAAAAAGCCGATGACAATAAACAGCGCCATCACCCGCAAGGTTGCGTTGCGGGTTTTTACGCGATATTGATGCGGGTCAATCTCTTTTATTTCAAACATTTATACAACCTTGTATTGAATTCATTTTAAGTCGAGCGAGAAAAAATCCGGCCTACTCAACCGAAATAATCTCAACTTTATAATCCAAGCTTTTACCCGCTAGTGGGTGGTTGCCGTCTAAATAGACTTTGTCGCCGTCAATTTTGGTAATACGGAAATTGATTGGGTTGCCTTCTGGGTCGACGGTTTCGACCACATTACCTTCGACTAACTCGACATTGTCGTCAAAGTTTTCTGGGCTGGCGACGACCATTAAGTCATCGGCTTCGTAGCCATAGGCTTTTTCTGGTGAGATGGTTACTTTGGCTTCAAAGCCCGGCTCTTCGCCGTCTAAAAACTCTTCTAGGCCTTCGATAATTTCTTCTTCACCCTGGATATAAACCACCGGTGCGACATCGTAGGTCGAATCTAACAGTTCGCCTTTGTTATCACGCAGTTCATAATGAAACGTAACTTTTGCGCCTTTCTTCACTCGCATCGGGTATTCCTCAATTTTAAAAGTGATAAAATGAGGCTTATTTTAAACCAAGAGACGGTTATGCGTCAGATAATCTTAGATACCGAAACCACGGGCATTGATCCCAAACAAGGCCACCGCATTATCGAAATCGGCTGTGTCGAGCTGTTGGATCGCAAATTAACCCACCAGCATTACCACCAATATATTCAACCCGAACGCGAGGTGGAAGAAGAAGCGATTGGTGTGCATGGCATCACGAATGAGTTGTTGACCGACAAACCTAAGTTTGCTGAGGTGGTCGACGCGTTTATGCAGTTTGTGCAAGGCGCGGAACTGGTGATACATAACGCACCGTTTGACGTGGGCTTTATCAACCACGAACTGTCTTTATTAAAAGACAATGTTTGGGGAAAAATAGAAGATCATTGCAAAATCACTGACACCTTAAAAATGGCGCGCAAAACCTATCCGGGACAGCGTAATTCGTTGGATGCCTTGTGCAAGCGTTTAGGCGTGGATAACTCGGGCCGAGAATTACACGGCGCCCTACTCGATTCCGAGATTCTGGCGGATGTGTATTTAATGATGACCGGCGGCCAGGTGAGTTTAAAACTGGCGCACGAAAGCGCGTCTGGCGGCGCAGGTTGGACACGAAAAAGCCGTGATCAACGCGGGGTACTTAAAGTGCTCGAACCTACGCCTGAAGAACTGACGGCCCACCAAGCTTATTTGGCAAAAATGTTTAAAGACCAAGAAAATCCGCCTGTTTGGTAAGCTCACTCTTATCGCCAATAGGCGCACTGAAAAATCAACTTTTGTTCGCAAAGCGAGGCCTTGATCCGAATGGTTCACAAACATCTCCAAGCCAGCCATATAGTATTTATATTGATTTTATTACTGGTTGTAAGTTGGATCGCAAGTGGAATACTGGGTTCAAACAATCACCATCAATCTATCGATGAAGAACCTAATCTGCCTACGGTTGCCGCGAGTTGGAGTGAAGCCCAATCCATTCATCGTAAACTGGTGATTTATGGCGATGCCCAACCGATTCAGGTCGCGGTTGTCAGAGCCCGTACTGACGGATTAGTTGAAGATATAGTGCGTGTTGGCCAAACCGTTCGTGAAGGCGATGAAATTGCGCGCCTTTCCATGGATGACCGACAAGTGCAGCTTGCCCAAGCCAAAGCACAAGTGGCTTCTAGCCAGCGCGATTATGACGCGGTGAGTCAATTAATTGAACGTAACCTAGCATCCGACTCTGAACGTCAACTTCGACTCGCCCAGCTCGAATCAGCCCGCGCTGCCTTGCGGGCGATTGAGTTTGAGATTGAAAATACGCGTGTAAAATCGCCGATTAGCGGCACCGTTAACCATATCTTCTCAGAACAAGGCAGCTTTGTTACTTTGGGTGGCCAACTGCTTGAAATCGTTGATAACAATCCGCTGCTGGCGGTTATTCAAATCCAACAAGCTGAAATCGCTAACATTCAGCTTGGTCAAACCGCACAAGTTCGCTTTGTGGGTGGTGAAGAACGCACAGGTCAAGTGCGTTTTATTTCGCCGATTGGGGATGCTAAAACGCGCACTTTCCGAGTTGAAATCGAAATCGACAATAGCCAAAACCCTTTACCTTCAGGTTTAAGTGCCGAAGTGACATTGGAATTAGATGCTCAAATGGCGCATCAAATTTCGCCCGCACTTATCCGCTTGGATGAAACCGGTCAAGCGGGAATCTATATCGTCAACGGTCAACAAACTCTAGAGTTTAGGCCCATCGAAATTGTGCGAGCAGATGGCCAGGCGATTTGGGTTAACGGACTTAAGCCTCGTGTGCAAATTGCCACCCTCACACATGGCGAATTAACGGATGGCCAAAGGGTGAACGTTCAACCCACTCCGGACTCTTTTAGCGGTCAAAGCAAGGGAACCCCATAATGAATGCGCTGATCGCCGCCCTATTTACCCGTGCGCGTTCTGTTATTTTATTGCTGGTGTTAATTTTAAGCGCCGGTGCTTATTCCTATATCACCATTCCTAAAGAAGCGGCACCGGAGTTTTATATTCCATTTTTTGTGGTTAGCGTGAGTTATCCAGGTATTTCCAGCGAAGACAGTTCGCGCTTATTAGTGGAACCATTAGAACGAAAACTGCAATCGCTCGAAGGACTGCGCCAAATGACGGCCCGCGCCGGTGAAGGTTTTGCTACCGTTATTCTGGAATTTGATCCCGGTTATGATCAACAACAAGCCATTCAAAGCGTGCGTGACGAAACCGATAATGCAACGCCCGACCTGCCATCGGGGGCGAACCGTCCGGTAATACGAGAAATCGATATTTCGCTGTTTCCAGTGTTAACCATTAGCTTATCGGGAAACGTACCAGAAAGAGAACTCAACTTAATCGCACGTGAGCTAGAAGAAAAGCTCGAGACCATTTCGGGGGTGTTAGAGGTTGATCTTTCCGGCCTTCGTGAAGACTTACTAGAAATTGTGATTGATCCGCTAGCCATGCAATCTTATGGCATCTCACCGCAACAAATTCATCAAGCCATCCGCAATAACAACCAGCTCATCACCGCTGGCACGTTTGATACTGGTGCCGGACGCATTGGATTATCGGTTCCCGGCACGATTCAAACCCAGCAAGACATCGAAGCAATGCCGGTCAAAGTCACCGACAACACTGTCGTTCGGGTAAAGGATGTCGCGCAGGTTCGCCAAACTTTTCAAGATGCGGATAGTTTTGCTCGCGTCAATAATTACCCCACCATTGCGTTGGATGTTCGCAAAACCAGTGGCGCAAACATCATCGAAACGGTGGCGGATGTTCAAGCCAGCGTCGAGCAAATGCGCCAAGACTGGCCTGACACGCTTAAGGTTGACTATTTACAAGACCAAGCCGACAACATCAAAACCCTATTAGGTGACTTACAAAATAATGTCATCAGCGCGGTTGTGCTGGTCAGCCTAACTATGATTTTAGCTCTAGGTTTACGTGCTTCTTTATTAGTATCAATTGCGATACCCGGCGCGTTTATGGGCGGTATTTTAGCGATTAATATGTTGGGCTTTACCCTGAATATTGTGGTGTTGTTTGGCTTAATTCTAGTAATTGGTATGTTGGTGGATGGTGCGATTATTGTGGTCGAACGTGCTGAACGTTTACAACAAGAGGGCAAAACCGCTAAACAAGCTTTTTTAAAGGCCTCTCAATATATGGCTTGGCCAATTACCGCCTCCACCGCCACAACGCTTGCGGTATTTTTTCCGTTACTTTTCTGGCCTGGCACCGCTGGCCAGTTTATGTTTTATTTACCTGCGACCGTCATTCTCACTTTATCCATGTCTTTACTTATGGCGCTCATTTTTGTGCCGGTTATGGGCAGTTTATTATCGAATAAAACCGCCCAAGACCAACCCAGAGAATACACAACTTTAAGTGAAACTAAAAACCGTTTTAGCCGTCTTTACGAACGCATATTAAAGGCTATGATTCAACAACCAGGCCTGGTGGTAGGTTTGACTTTGTTTACCTTAATTGTCAGCATCATGCTTTACAGTCACTATGGTCGCGGCGTGAACTTCTTCCCAGATATTGAACCCGAAAGAGCCCAACTTCAAATTCAGGCAGACGGCAACTTATCGCTTCAAGAAGCCGACAAGATCGTGCGTATGGTTGAGCAACGCATTATCGGCACCGACGGTATCGAACGTTTGTATTCACGCACCATTGCCTCTGTTGAAGATCGGCTAAATGCGAATCTATCCCCCGATGTGATTGGCACGATTCAAATAAATTTTCTAGACTGGCGCGAACGTGAGTCGGCTGACCGCATTCTTAACAAAATTCGCCAACTAACCTCCGACTTACCCGGCGTTGGGGTGCAAATTGAAAAAGAACAATCTGGCCCGGGTGAAGCTCGTCCAATTCAAATCCAAGTGTCGGCCGATCAACGTGAAGATCTGCTGCCCAACCTGCAAAAAATAAAACGCCTGATGGCGCAACAAGACAAATTTACAGATATCTCTAGCGATGCACCAATGCCGCATGTTGAGATTCGAGTTGAAGTAAATCGTGAACAAGCCGCACGTTATGGTGTAGATATAGCCACGATTGGCTCGGCCGTGCAGCTTTTGACTAACGGGGTTTTAATTGGTTCGTATTTGCCGGATTTTGCCCGTGATGAAGTCGACATTCGTTTACGTTATCCAGCCAATGAACGCACCTTTGCTCAGTTAGCCAACTTAAGAATCTCAACCACTGACGGCATGGTCCCCATCGCTAACTTTGTGCGCTTGGTAGGTGTACCCAATCACCCACTGATCAACCGAGTGGATGCGCGTAATGTGCAAACTCTTTCGGCGGATGTTAAATCGAATACTACAGCGGCTAAGGAGTTGGCAGTTTTACGTGAAAGTCTTAAAAATATAGATTTAGACCCAGGTGTAGAAGTCAGTTTTACAGGTGAACTAGAAGACATGCAAGAAGCCGCTGAATTCCTAATTCTCGCGTTTTTACTCGCGGTGTTTTTAATGTTGCTGATTCTACTCACCCAGTTCAATAGCTTCTTCCAAGCCTTATTAGTTTTGTCGGCTATCGTGTTTTCTATCGCGGGTGTCTTTTTAGGTTTAATCCTTCGTCAAGAAGCCTTCTCGATTGTCATGAGTGGCATTGGCATTATGGCGTTAGCGGGGATTGTGGTGAACAACAATATTGTGTTAATTGACGCCTATAACTACTATCGAAGTAAAGGACTTAATCCAAACCAAGCCGCTCAACAAGCTGGTACTGAAAGATTGCGTCCCGTTCTGTTAACCGCCATCACGACCATTGTTGGCTTATTGCCGATGGTAATGGGCTTAACCATCGACTTTTTTGAGCGCGATCTCTTCTTTGGTGCGCCATCCGGCCAGTTCTGGACTCAACTTTCAACCGGTATCGTCGGTGGTCTCACCATCGCCACCTTTATAACTCTTCTGCTAACACCAAGTCTGCTCGCCTGGGATGGCAACCGAAGACTCAAAACCGCCCAATAAAAAGGCCCAATGGTTAGCGAAACCAAAACTCGCTAACGACCAGGCCTGGTGATTCCGATAACTATGATTTGTTCTCGTGTTCTGAGACGCGTTCTTGCCGAAGATTAAACCAGTAACCCATCGCCGCGATACCCAGCAGCACGCCAAACAACAATAGCAAACCCCATGAACCAAACAGGGTGGCTTGAGTATGCAAGCCATACAATAACCACGCCCAAGCCAGCATGGCGATAAAAGTACCAGATAGAACGGTCACCAAATTAACTAAGGGACGCAATCCTATTAAACAACCTAGTGCGCATCCGATCACCGGACCGGTCATCCAAAACGGAAAAAAAAACCAACACAAATATACCGATCACACCATAGCGATGCACCCGGTCTCGATGTCTTTCGGCCCGACGATGCGTGCGTTCGATTATGGTGTGTAGCTTAGGGAGTAAGGGGAGTTTTTTTAAACTGAACACAAATAACGGAAAGAACAGCAAAACCAAAATGGTTTCGGTTAGCATATTAACCCCAATCACCAACAAGTGCCCTTGCCCTGCCGCATAACCGATCAACAACGAAACCGAACGCCCGAGCATAAGGTTAGAAAACACCATGCTACCGATGATGCCGGACAATTCTGGCCACCAGATCGCCAACAGAGCAATGGTCACCAGTCCCGTCGCGGCTAGCAAAATGCCTATAGCTAATATTAACCCCTCAATCGAACCAAAAGCTTGTCGCCAACTGCGATCCATTGTTTGTGTAGAAGGCTGATTTTGGGGTTCATTCATATTATTAGTCACTCTTTTGGCTTTATAAGAGCTTATGCTATCAAAACTGTTTGGTTAAGCGGATTGCTTTTTGGCTACTTGTGCTACATGAGCACCTTGAAAACGTGCAATGCTGAGTTCGTTTTCAGAAGGTTGACGGCTTCCATCTCCGCCTGCCAAAGTGCTAGCGCCATAAGGAGTTCCACCACTAATTTCTTCCATCTCATCCAAGCCTTTGCAAGAATAAGGCACACCGACAATAATCATGCCGTGATGTAAAAGCGTAGTATGGAAAGAAGTGATTGTGGTTTCTTGCCCACCGTGCTGAGTGGCGGTGGAGGTAAATACGCTACCGACCTTGCCCACCAATTTTCCACCCGCCCACAAGCCTCCAGTCTGATCTAAAAAATTACGCATTTGGGCACACATATTGCCAAATCGGGTTGGTGTGCCAAAGATGATCGCATCATATTCCGCCAACTCATCCGGGGTTGCGATCGGCGCACTTTGATCCAGCTTCGCCCCCGCTTTTCGTGCGATCTCTTCAGGCATCAAGTCCGGCACTCGTTTGACACTGGCCTGTGCGCCATCAACAGTGCTCACCCCTTCCGCTATGGCATGCGCCAAAGTTTCTACGTGACCGTACATACTGTAATAAACAACCAAAACCTTTGTCATGATGACGCTCCTTTTCATATGGGAGAAATATCAATATACGCCCTGAGAAAACAAAAATCTACCGTCTCTCTCTCTAACGTTTTTAGCTTGTTAATTGCATGTGATTTGAACGTTCACGCTGGCATAAATTTAAACGTGTTTAACTGCGTAAAGCTCAACAGAATTAGGGGCTTTTAGTTTAAGGCGGGGTTAGTCGATCATTCGAATACACAAGAAAAAGCCTAGTTATTTGGATAATAACCAGGCCTGGTAGTTAGAAAGCGTTTGAAATTTTAGCCTTCGGTGCGTGCGGCGATGAAGTCTAGTGCCATTTGTAAGCGCGTGAGGCAACGATCTTTGCCGATGAGTTCGGCGGTGGCATCAATCGATGGAGACTGACCGCCACCGGTGATGGCGACACGCAGTGGCATACCAACTTTACCCATGCCTAATTCAAGTTCATCTGCAGCGGCTTGAATCGCTTGATGAATGGGTTCGGCTTTCCAGTCTTCCAGCTCCAGCTCATTAAACTTTTTCAGCACGAGCGCTAGCGGCTCACCCGCGACTGGGCGCAGGTGTTTTTTGGCGGCATTGGCTTCAAACTCGGTAAAGTCTTTATAGAAATACAACGCACTATCAGCCATCTCAATTAAGGTTTTTGCACGATCACGCAGTAAGTCCGCCACCAGCTCCAACGCTGGGCCTTGGCTAAGATCACAACCGCGTTCGGTCATAAACAAAGATAAATGGCGCGCCAAATGCTCTGGTGTGGCCGCTTGAATATGCTGTTGACTGACCCATTCACATTTTTCATCGTTAAAGGTGGAAGGCGCGTTATTCACGGCTTCTAAGCTGAAGGCTTCCACCATTTGATCCATCGTAAAGATTTCCTGATCGCCATGCGCCCAACCTAGTCGAACTAAGTAGTTCAATAAAGCTTCAGGTAAAAAGCCCTCTTCCTTATATTGCAATACACTCACCGCGCCGTGGCGTTTGGATAAACGCGCGCCGTCGGTGCCTAACACCATTGGGATGTGCGAATACTTTGGAATCGGTGCACCCAAGGCTTTTAGAATATTGATTTGACGTGGCGTATTGTTTAGATGATCGTCACCGCGAATAACATGCGTAATACCCATATCCCAATCGTCCACCACAACGGTTAAATTGTAGGTAGGTGTGCCGTCTGAACGTGCAATCACCAGATCGTCAATTTCGGTATTGCGGATGGTGACTTGGCCTTTCACTAGATCGTCGATGACGACTTCGCCATCTAACGGATTTTTAAAACGAATAACCGGCTTAATACCTTCAGGAGGTGTACCTTTAAAATCGCGGTAACGTCCGTCATAACGTGGTTTTTCACCGTTCGCACGCTGCTGTTCACGCATTGCATCCAACTCTTCGCTGCTGGCGTAGCAATAATAAGCATCGCCTTGATCCAGTAATTGCTGAATCACTTCTTTATAGCGGTCGAAATGATGGGTTTGGTAAAAAGGACCTTTATCATAATCTAGCCCCAACCAAGCCATGCCCTCTAAAATCGCATTCACCGATTCTTGGGTTGAGCGTTCTAAGTCTGTATCTTCGATTCGTAAAATAAATTCGCCGCCCATTTTGCGTGCAAACAACCATGAAAATAACGCAGTGCGCACACCGCCAATATGTAAATAACCCGTTGGGCTAGGCGCAAATCGAGTACGAATCACAACAGACTCCTGAAACTAAAAAATGAAAAGCGAATTATACAACAACCAGGCCTGGTGAAGTCAGAAGTCGTTACTTGTGAAAACCTATCGGCCACCAGTATACTGTGATGATTCATATCTATATATATTAGAGAGGACTCCGTTGAAAACGCCCTGCTCGATCATTAACGAGATTGACGATGATGCTGAATACCCTGTATTCGAGTTACTTAATAAGTTAACCGCTCAACTTAGACTCGCACCGCCGTCTGAAGCACCCGCCTTATTAGAGGCCATAATAGAGTGCTTTGAATCTGATCAAGCTCACGCTATAAAATTTGGTGCGCTGTTTCATGAATGGTTAGCCTGTATTCACCTCTACCCAGCTTTAGTGGGTTTAGGTTTGTTTTCTCGTCACGGATTAATGCGCGAGATCGCCTCACGTACTTATGACCGCTTAATTCCACCTCCAATGGATAGTGACAGCTCTGAAGATACCTTGTCACGCTTATTTAATAAAAAAACCGATAAAGATTGGTTTGTAAATATCCCTGCAGAGCTTTGGCTGAAACTCTACGATACCTTAACCCGCCATGCACCCCAGCAAAAGCTCGATAATTCGGCCTATCATTTTAAGCAAGAATGTTTATATGCACTAGAAATGCTGGGCATCTGGGTGGCCGCTGAAGAGCTCGAGCCCGAACTAATGCGGATTGATAAACGGCTGGTCGACATTGATTCAGCTTTCATAGGTTTGCAAAGAGAATTGCATGCCTTTGTAAATATCGAAAATCAACGCTTGGAAGACCCGCTTATCTCGCCTTATGACAATCAGCATATTTGGGTAATGTTAGAACAATGCCAAGAACAAGTGGATAACTTAAGAAGACGGGCCGCTGGATGCGCTGGATCATCGATGGGGGTATCAAACTTACTAGAACGCCTAGAGCAAACACTCCAACGTATTGAGTTATTGCTGGTGATTTTAATTAATGAAAATACCGATAAACAGCGCACAAAAATCCTCGAACTTTGGCGGATTTTGGTCATCGCGGCCGCCGAAAAAAACAGCCTGGCAATCGTGTTTAGAAAAGGGATTCATACACTATCCCTCAGCATTACCGAAAACAAAAGTGATCATGGCGAACATTACATTGCAAAAGATGCACCCGCCTTTTTTTCGCTCATTGGCTCAGCCATGGGTGCAGGTGTCGTGATTGCCATCATGGCCTGGATTAAAATTCAGATTGAGGCCATGGGCTTAAGTCCTTTAAAAGAAACCGTTTGGATTAGTTTAAATTACGGTTTGGGCTTTGTTTTAGTTCACTTTTTAAGTTTCACGATTGCAACCAAACAACCTGCGATGACGGCCGCTAGTATGGCGGCCGAAGTAGAACACAGCAAAGCTGGCCGCGCGGCCCACCCTAAATTAGCTAGATTATTGATTGATGTAAATCGATCTCAGTGGGCCGCGGTTTGGGGGAATGTCTCGACGGCGATTTTAACTGCGTTGGCCATTTCATTTATTGTGGTTTGGCAGATGAATGAACCGGTATTAACGCCGGATTTTGTGACCTATCATTGGCAAGCCTTGGCTCCATTTAGTAGTCTGGCCTTACTGTACGCGGCGATTGCGGGGGTTTGGTTGTTCTGCTCTGGCATTATTGCTGGTTATTTTGATAACCGCGCCGACTATTTAGAACTGCGTTTACGATTAAGACAGTTACGCCTGTTTAATATTTTTGGTTCTAATATCGCTAACAAACTCGCCAATTACTTGCACGAGAACTATGGCGCCATCATGGGTAACTTCTTTTTCGGCGTAATGCTCGGCACAACAGGCTATATAGGTTATCTAATCGGTCTGCCATTAGATATACGACACGTCGCTTTTTCATCCGCTAATTTAGGTTTCATTACTTTAAGCTCACCATTGGATATCGGAACGTTTTTACTAGGACTGGTATTCGTTTTAATGATCGGGTTTGTTAATTTATGGGTAAGTTTTTCACTTGCACTTTGGGTCGCACTCAAATCACGTGGTGCCAGAATTGGTAGTTTTAGCGGTTTACTATTGAATGTTTTGCTCGAAATTAAACACAATCCTTTACGATTTTTCTTCCCCGTTGTCATTATGCAGAAGTCATTAGACAATGGCGACAACCAGAATAAACATATTAAAAAATACCATTCAAAACCCAATGAGAAATAATATATGCCCTACCAGCTTGACCAGCCAATATCCTGTTCCCTCGCTCAAAACATTTTAAAGAGGAAACCATAATGAGAACCATGCAAGATATGTTTATTCTCGTTTCTGTGTTGGCAATCTTATTGGTATTGGCGGCGAGTTATTTCTGGCAACCGGTGCTTTGGGCTTATTTACTGATTACGCCAATGGTGTTATTGGGCATTCACGATATCTGGCAAAAAAAGCGCACTGTGTTACGGCTTTATCCGGTGATCGGTCACTTGCGATATGTATTTGAAAGCATTCGCCCGGAAATTCAACAATATTTCGTTGAAAACGATACCAACGGTATGCCGGTGAGCCGTGAGTTTCGCTCGCTGGTTTATCAACGCTCCAAAGGCCAATCGGATACGCGCCCTTTTGGCACCACCTTTGATACCAATCGGGTGGGTTACGAATGGACGAATCACTCAATGTTCCCCGCACCGATGATGGCTGATGAACCTCGGGTAATATTTGGCGAATCGCGTGCACGCCAGCCCTACTGTTCTTCATTGGTAAACATTTCCGCCCTGAGTTTTGGAGCCTTAAGCCCCAACGCATTGCGTGCGCTTAACTTAGGCGCCAAACTAGGTAACTTTGCGCACAATACCGGCGAAGGCGGCATTAGCCCTTATCACCTAGAAAACGGTGGCGATTTAATTTGGCAAATCGGCACAGGTTACTTTGGTTGCCGCACATTAGATGGCCATTTTAGCCGCGAACTGTTCGCTAAAAATGCCGCGCATGAAGCCGTTAAGATGATTGAAGTGAAGCTCTCACAAGGAGCCAAGCCTGGACATGGTGGTTTATTGCCTGCCGCGAAAGTGACCGCGGAAATTGCCCAGATTCGAGGAGTCGAAATTGGCAAAGATGTGGTTTCACCACCCGACCATTCCGCGTTTCGTAACCCAACTGAATTGTTGGAGTTTATTGAAGATTTACGTCAAATATCCGGCAAACCAGTGGGCTTTAAATTGGCGGTAGGCCGTCCGCAGGAATTTTTGGCCATTTGTAAAGCCATGTTAACGACTAATATTTTGCCCGATTTTATTACAGTGGATGGCGGCGAAGGTGGCACTGGCGCCTCACCCATTGAGTTTTCTAATTCAATGGGCACACCTTTACGTGAAGCTTTGCATTTGGTGCATTCGTGTTTGGTAGGCTGTGGCTTGCGTGAACAGATTCGTGTTGTGGCCTCAGGCAAACTGTTTTCGGCGTTTCATTTGTATCGTTCGTTGGCGATGGGGGCAGACTGCATTAATTCAGGTCGCGGTATGATGTTTGCACTGGGCTGTATTCAATCACTTAACTGCAATAACGATAAATGCCCCACCGGCATTACCACGCAAAACCTAAAACGATCCAAGGCTCTAGACGTCACTAACAAATCACAACGGGTTGCAAACTATCAAAGTTCGTTAGTGTTTCACTTTCGCAAAATCATGGTGGCGGCCGGTTTAAACAACACTCAGGATATCAGTGCACACGATATATTCCGCCGCATCAGTGAAACCCAGGTGAAAAGTTTAGCGGACATTTATCCGGTCATGCGCAAAGGTGCCTTGTTAAACGAAAGCAGCGTGCCAGAAGATTGGCGTTATTACTGGCAGTCCGCCAATCCTGAATGTTGGTCAAAACAACAGCAGAAACAACAAGCCAACCCAAGCAAGAAAGTCTAAAAGTCTATTGGCTCTATAAGCAGAGCCTTAGGTTTTAAGACGCTTCAATAGTTTGAACAAGAGCGGAACCTGAAAAGTCTGAAAAATTATCATCTCGCGCAAAAGCTTGTCGAATCTGTTCAAGCTTTATCTGTTGCGGGTCATATACAAATACACCAATTTTATCGCCCGGCTCTAAATAATGACTTTCACCAAACTCGGTATAACGTGTAGCGCCAAGCGTAAGAATCATTTCTTTAGGGTAGTTCATTTGCGCGAATAAGGCCGGAAGATCTTCGAGCGGACCATAATCTTTTTGTTGATTTAGCGTTTTTACTACCCAGTCAGCTAGCTTTTGATAGAAATAACTATAACTAATCGCCGGACTATCAATGCCGTATTCATAAACTTGAGCGTCGCGCTTTATAAAGCAAGCCAGATGATAGTGGTCCAACACCCCGCCCGAGCTAAATTGATCGATTTCTAACCACTGCTCTGACAGTCCCGTACAAGCGGTTCCCCAGTTTTTCTTCTGACTGATTTTGGCCGCCGGCCAACGCAACGAACAATCATTAAAAGCGCTGAAAGCTCGTGCATGAGCGCGGCTAACTTGTTTACCGTCATAATCGAGTTCAAACAATACTGATATTTCGGGTTCAGCTTGTAATTTAATCGGTTTCGAAAAATCGGCACGAATGGCGAGATTACAAAGTGGATAAACACCCAGAAAAGAGGAATCTCCGGGAATGTAAATCGGGAAAATACCTTTGGGTGCTTGTTGTTCTTCGGTTTTCACATTAACAAAATCAGAGGCTTCACCAGCTTGATTTAAATGATCGGCAAAATTACCGGCAATACCGAATACAGGCAAATTCTGTAATTCGTCGGGCTGCAATTGCATAGGCTTATCAAGTCGCTTATTTTTAAAAGCTCCGATTTTGCCTGATTAATCAGGCTCTGTCTAGATTAATACCACCAGGCCTGGTAAGGATTAGAAGGCCTCATCCGACTCAACTTCACGCTTTGGCATGGATTTAATATACAGATCATGTTTACTATAGGGAATTTCAATCTTAGCCTCTGCAAAACGTTTAAAAATCTGGACATTTAAGCTATCCAGTACTTTTGTACGAATTTCGGGATCACTAATCCAGACTCTTAATGAAAAATCCAATCCAGAAGCCCCAAAACTTAAAAAACGAACGAGTGGCTCAGGATCGGATTGCACCATAGGTTCCTTATGGGCAATATCGAGCAAAATTTCTCGTACCTGATCGATATCCGAATCATAAGCCACACTTACATTAGCGAACATTCGCATACTAACAAATCGACCGGAAGATTGGTTCACGACCTTGCCATTCGCAATCACGGAATTGGGAATATTTATTTCTACATCATCACGTGTTAACAGGCGTGTTGAGCGCAAACCTATATGTGTTACCTTGCCGCGATCCGTGCCTTCGATCACAATGTAGTCGCCAATCTTATAAGGCGAATCCGCCATAATAAATACACCGGATAAAATATTGGCTATCGTATCTTTAGCTGCAAACCCGACCGCAATACCTATCACCCCAGCTGAGGCCAGCCAAGCGGTCATATTAATATTCCAGGTAATAAAAATCAGGTACAAAATGAACAGCACAATCAATATCGCAGACAAGTTATCCAACAGCGGCAAAGTTTGCGGCTTAATAAATGACCCCATCAACTGGCGCTGACTATTGTATCGAAGCGCAAATTGCGAACTACGATATACAAACTGACCCCAAACTAAAATATTTAGACTGGTCAAAATTCGGTTGGTATAGAGAAGATGTGTGTCTTGCCAGTTAAATTGCAGCGTTAAAATGGCACTAATTGCAATAAACAGCACTGAAACTGTCAAAGGCAATCGAATATGGGTTAACAAATAAGTCAAAACCTCTCGGTTTTGCGACTTTGCCCAGCGCTTAGGACCTATAATAATTATTAGGTTTAAAAGCAAGGCTCCTATTAATGCTAAAATCACATAAAAAATGGCCTGTAATATCGGATGCTCTAAGCCTAAATAGGCTATCCACTGCTCTATCATTTACATTTACCTTATTATTTTGAGCGCGTACGCACTTACTTTTCTTTGTGCTTCAACAAATTACCAGCCGATCTGGTTTCTTCCTGTCTAATTATAGTTAAAAAGCTTAAAATAATACTTTTTAGTTTGCACACTAGGATCGATCACATGTCTTCACGTTTAGCCTTATTTCCGGTTGCGATATTCGGTTCCATAATGGGTTGGAGCGGATTAACGCTCAGTTTTCATGCCTCCCACGAATTTCTCGGCCTAAGCGCCATTTTCTATCAAACATTGTTGGTCATTACCCTCGTGTTTTTTGGTTTAATGGTTCTGACTTACAGCTTAAAAATCATCAAACACTTTGAGGCCGTTAAAAACGAATTTAACCACCCCATTGCACTGCACTTCTTCCCGACCATTAGTATTAGTTTATTACTCTTATCGGTTCTCCTAAAAAGTGACGTGCCGCAAATAGCTGAAGTGCTTTGGTTAATTGGTGCCGCCGCTCAACTGATGTTAACCGTGGTGATTATTAACAACTGGATTCATCATGACCGTTGGGAAATTGTACACGCCACACCGGCTTGGTTTATACCCGTCGTCGGCAACATTGTTGCACCCTTGGGCGCCGCACAATTTGGTTATATGGAACTGGGTTGGTTTTTCTTTAGCATAGGCATTACTTTTTGGTTGGTATTAAAAGCCATTGTATTGTATCGATTGATTTTCCACCCTTTTTTACAGCCACAATTAATTCCGACGCTGTTTATTTTTATCGCCCCACCGGCGATGGGTTTCTTATCCTACATGGCGCTTAACGACTATTATTTAGACAATTTTGCACATGTACTTTATTACGCCGGCCTGTTTATTACGATTTTATTATTCGCCCAAGGTAAACGCTTTTTAAAAGTGCCCTTTGCGATTTCTTGGTGGGCCTACACTTTCCCCTTAGCCGCCATCACCAACGCAAGCTTCATGATGTATGACGTGACCGCTAAAGTCGAATTTGGTTATCTATCGGCTGCCTTGATTGCGCTATTAAGCGGGCTGATTTTTCACCTGACATTAAAAACATTAATCGTGATTAAAAACAAACAACTTTGCGTACCACCCAAAGCTTAAAGACGTCAACCGACAAAGGATTTTACGCTTATGCAACAACAAGCCATTCATTACACGATTACACTCGCTGATCCACACGCGCATTTATTTGACGTGTGTATGGAAATAACCCATCCAGACCTAGCCGGTCAGGTGGTGAGCTTGCCGATCTGGATTCCGGGTAGTTATATGATTCGCGACTTTGCTAAGCATTTAATTGGTTTGCATGCTGAAACCTTAGACGGCCAGCCATTAATGATGACTTCATTGGATAAATCCCACTGGGAAATCCAGTCTTGCGATGAACCGCTGCGGGTTAAATATCAAGTCTATGCCTGGGACTTATCCGTGCGCGGCGCGCACTTTGATCAAACCCATGCGTTTTTTAACGGCACCAGCACCTTTTTGATGGCTGTAGGTCAGCGTGATAAAACAGTGAGTTTGGATATTGAAACTAATGACTTCACCCGCGACCAGGCCTGGTGCGTAGCCACCGCTATGCAAGATGTCAAAATTGACGCTCAAGGATTTGGACGTTATTTAGCGGCTGATTACGATGAGCTCATTGATCACCCAGTTGAAATCGGCACTTACACCCAAGCTGAGTTTGTGGCTGAAGGTATTAAACATCAAGTGGTATTAACCGGCCAGCATGATTGTGACCTAGAACGTTTAACTCATGATTTACAAAAAATCTGCCAAACCCAACTTCGTTTTTTCGGAAAACCGGCACCCTTCCCGCATTATGTATTTATGGTCATGGTCGTGGGCAATGGTTATGGCGGTTTAGAACATCGTCATTCCACCGCTCTAGTGTGTTCGCGTGAAAGTTTACCTTATGCCGGCATGGAGAAAGCCAGCGATGAGTACTTACAGTTTTTAGAACTATGCTCGCACGAGTATTTCCACTCCTGGAACGTCAAACGCATTATGCCCGTCCAGTTTCAAACACCAGATTTAAACCAACCGGCTTATACCGAACAACTATGGTGGTTTGAAGGCGCTACATCCGTATACGATTTGTTGTTCCTGTACAAAGCAGGCCTAGTGGACAACGCGTTATACTTAAGACAACTCGCACGTCAAATGACCACCGTTTACCGTATGCCCGGACGCTTCAAACAGAGCGTATCCGAATCTAGCTTTCATACCTGGACCAAGTTTTACCAACAAGACGAAAATGCCCCCAACGCGATCATCAGCTACTACACCAAAGGTTCGTTAATTGCATTGGGGTTAGATTTTAAAATTCGCCAAGCGACCAACGACGAAAAATGTTTAGACAATTTGTTAATCCGGCTTTGGCACGAATATGGACAACCTCAAATCGGGCTTAAGGAAGGCGAAATTGAACGTTTAGCGTCTGAAGTCGCCGGAGTAGATTTAACCGATTTCTTTGACCGCTATTTGCGCGGCACCGAGGATTTACCATTTGAGCAATGGTTTGCCGAATATGGTATTCAATTTAATCTTCGCCCGGCTAATGACGCGGCCGATTTAGGTGGGCAAGCAGACAAAACCAAACCTTACTTCAGCTTGGGCGCAAACTTGAGCAATACTGAACATCAAACGGTTAAAATAAGCCATGTTTGGCACCAGCGCCCCGCCTACTTTGCAGGCCTTGCAGCCAACGATGAAATCGTGGCGATTGGAGGGCTGAAAATTGCCAATACAACCGCATTAGAAAAACGCCTGATCCGCCAAAAAGCCGGCGATGTTTTGAGTTGCCATTTTTTCCGGCGTGATGAACTCATGCAAAGCGAACTGATATTGGATCAAACACCATCCGATAGGGTCGAATTAATAGCCATGGATTCCGCAAACCATCACTACCTAAGACCAGTGTAATGACCAAAATTCTTCAACAATATTCAGTTTCACTGTTTTTTGTTTTGACCTTTGTTATTTCTTGGTCGTTTTGGAGCTTACCCTGGCTTTACCAGCAAGGTTGGATAGATCAACTTCCAAACTGGTGGGGCCTAGGCAGCTTTGGACCATCGCTCGCTGGTATCATTCTAATAAGCTTACTATACGGTTCATCCGGCTTAAAACGACTCTTCAAACGACTAACTCGGTTTAAAGCTTCATTTAAACTCTATCTCGTCGTGGCGTTTCTGCCTATCGGAATATTGGTCACAACCCTAGCCCTTGGGACTCTATTATTTAATGCCCAATATGATTGGTCTCTTCTGCCTACCATCAGCGGTTTTGGTTTGGTATTTATCCAGATCTTGCTTTTGGGTGGACCAATGAACGAAGAACTTGGTTGGCGTGGTTTTGCATTGCCTAAATTACAACAATCGACCAGTGCTTTAAATGCTAGTTTATGGATTGGCAGCATTTGGGCGATTTGGCATCTGCCACTCTTTATGGCTGAAATACCCGGCTACACTCTCATGCCGTTTTATCTCTATTGGTTAAACACGTTAGCCTTGGCCATCATATTTACCTGGTTATACAACACAGGTAAAGGTCAACTTTGGTTATCCGTCTTACTGCATACATTTTTCAATACGATCAATTGGCTAATGCTTCCATTATTACCGACATCCATCAGTTCGAAAATCGCCGTTATTTATGTAGGCACTATGCTTTTGGTGGCCATATTTATGGTTATAAAATTTGGAAGAAACAGCTTGTCGAATCAAATGAAAAATATCGAAATTTAGGAGTTTAGAATGTCAGAACAACCAGGCCTGGTAGTAGCTTTGCAGGAACGTGTGGCCGAATTGGAGTTTAAATTATCCTATCAAGAAAGTACGCTGGACGCGCTTGAAAAAACCGCGGCCTATCAACAGCAATCCATTCAATCTTTGGAACGTAAATTGAGTTTGTTAGGAGAGTATTTAAAATCACTACGGGAAGACCCGATCAAACCACTTAGTGAAGAAACTCCGCCACCGCATTACTAGATTGTGTGCGATGACGCGAGGCTGACATTAACTAAGGTAAGGCCTAGTTAATCTTGCAAAGTTGGCTCGTTCACCAGCGTTGCTGGCAACAAGAAAAAGAAGCCGCGACGACCCTTTCTAAACTGAATACCGGCCGCTTTACCTTGATCGGTCACAAAGGTTTTATCACCGCGTTTTTCCATAAAGCCTTCTTCAATCAAACGCAACTCCATTTCCGCAGGGCTAATGTTCAAGGCTCTAGCCAGCTTTGGCATGGTTAAACGTTCTAAGCGTTCTGGTTTATCAGCATCGTCATCCGAATTCGATGATGGAGTTTGCGTTTTAAATTCGGCCTTTGCGATCTGAGATTTGGATGGAGTTAAACCATATTTAGCCCAATAATCGACTTTAATCGGCGCGTTTTGATCTTGTAGATCTTCACCTAATTCAACCAATGCAGCTTGATCCATTGAGCGACAACCTAGCCAGCCAGTTAAACGTTTAAATATTGAGAAGAATCCTCCACCGTTGGTTTTATCCATTAACGTCTTCTCAACACGATCAGGACGACATAAGTTGTCATAGCCTTTTTTCGGCTTAATTAGCTTGGCTTTGTAATCCACCACAACAAAGTGGCGAAACGTCGGATTATTCATACCCAGTTCGGCCAAAACTTGTTTGACGATAGGCTGATTCAATTTTGATAAGTTAAACGGCGATGCAATTTCGATATAACGCTTTTTAAACCGATCCCAACGCCAAAAACGCCCTTTCGAATCCAGTTTAATACCCGATGAGAAATGCTTGGTTTCAAACAAACTAACCACGCCATGTTCATTAATAGCCAAATGGTCAATTTGCGCCACTTGTCCGTCATGCTCAAAACGTAAACCACTTAATAAAATCGCACCCGCTTGATCTCTAAAAAGACTACCCAATACCTTAGTCGCGTTTTGCTCAGCTCTTTCTGCGGCTTGTAGACGTTTTAAATCACCTACAGCTAAACGTTTAATTTTTTCTTGTTCGGGTGTCAGTGTGTCTAAAATTGTTTCGATTTGTCTTATTTCATTACTGCGTGATTCACTTTTCTTTAAAACCGGCATAAATACCATTTCCTTTCATCTATTTTTATTGTTGCTAATTTAACTGCTGGCGCTCTTTGTCGCTTAGGCGCTCAATCACGATCACATCATAACCTAAGGCTTTATAGTCGTTTATTTGGGCTTCACCAGAAGCCGATACATCAACAAAATCTACAAAGTCTTGATCGCTTTTTCCTTGCCAACCGGCCACCACGCCACAAACATGCACGGTTACATCCTGCACTTTGGACATGGTTTCAAACGTTTGTAACACATCACTCGGTGCAGCACTGGATTCCGGTTTAGTAAACTGAACCATTTCACGACCGTGGCTTACAATCACCACATCTAAATCATGATAACGCTGTTTTAATGCATCCACCTGAGTTTGAATCAGTTGTGAATGCTCTGACATGGCATCGGGCGATAAACTCTCCACTTCAATCACGACACCAGGGGGTGGCGACATTTGCATTAAAATACGCTCCACATCTGGGTGTAAACTGTAGTTGGACAAGGCCCACGCTTGAGCAAAGGACAATAAGCTCAATAATATAACCTTAAGCCAAGTTTTCATTGTACGTCCCCTTTCGCGTTTAGCCTAACTAGACTAACAAAAAACCCGCTTTAAAGGCGGGTTTCTATTTTAAACCAATTTGAATTGGTTTAATTTTAGTCAACCAAACGGTTGGCCATATGACCATCAAAATGCTTAATCATGCCACGGTACATCGTTGATAACTCCGGCACCACCGAGTCTTTAACACAAGGCAAATCGAGTAACACTTTTTGCCAATTCTGTAACACAGGTAAACCTTTCAATACATCTAAATCACAATGGGTTTTGAGCAAATCCAAACGCATTAACATCGGCGCAAAAGCGGCATCAATCAGTTTAAACTCAGCACCATTGAAATAATCTTGGCCAGAATGCACGCTTTCTAAACGTTTCAATAACCCTTGCAAACCATCAATTTTTTTCTGACAAGCCGCCGCATCTTTTTCGTGAATAATGCCGTGCAAACCATCCATGCCCATTAACTCACCACCAAACGCCATCCATGCGCGGTTTTTGGCTTTAATTAACGGATCAGTCGGATGCAAAGACGGCGGCGTAATTTCATCGACATACTCTTGAATCACCGACGATTCAAATAAAACTTCCGAATCGTCCACCTTCACAACCGGCACTTTTCCCAATGGCGAAATTTCCAAAAACCATTCCGGTGGATTTTGCAGGTCAATATAGGTGATTTTGAAATCGACATTTTTATACAACAACGTAATAACGGCACGCTGTACAAATGGGCAAAGTTTAAAACTAATCAGTTCGAGTTGCGGAATCGATTGTGACATCTGAGCTCCTTATACTTAAATTTGGTTGGTTTTCACCAACTGTTTGAACTTTTCCATTAAGTCCGTCTTTGTTTCAATATGCTCGGGATCAGTGATGATCACATCAATCGGACATACACTCAAGCAGGTCGGCTTGTCGTAAAACCCAACACACTCGGTGCACAAGTCCGGATTTATTTCATAGACTTTTTCGCCCATCGAAATCGCCGTATTTGGGCATTCCGGCTCGCACATATCGCAATTGATGCAACCGGAAAGAATTTTTAACGCCATGTTTTACCCACTAAAAAATTCACCACCGAAACACAAAGAAAACGAGACACCGAGTTTTTAATTTTGAATCATAAATTCTAAATGTCGAATTATACGAAATACACCACCAATTAAAAATTAGCTGAGCCTCTGTACCTAGTGATTAACCAACTTTAGCCGCCGAATCGCGTTTGGTGTCGCCGCCCCAAGCTTCGTTACGCATCACTAAACCAAACTTTAACACATCCGCAGACAAACCTTTAAAGGGGTTAGGAATTCTCGCAATCCAACCTGATCCCAAAGCCGCCTCAATAGGTTTGTCGTGTTTATCCTTCATCTGATCCAACACTAAGGTCACATTCCCAGCTGGGGTCATAATTTCAATCGAATCACCCACACAGAATTTGTTTTTAACATCAATTTCTAAGGTGTCATCGGTCACACCAATTACTTCACCTACAAAACGTTGGCTATCGGACTTGGACACGCCGTAGTCGTAGTTTTGATATTCGGAATGCACATGGCGACGTAAAAAGCCCTCAGTGTAACCACGACTGGCTAAACCATCCAACTGTAACAATAAGTCTGGATCAAACGGCTTACCTTCAGCCGCATCATCGATTGCTTTACGATAAACCTGAGCTGTACGCGCGACATAATAATGCGATTTGGTTCGACCTTCGATTTTTAACGAATGCACACCCATTTGTACTAGTTCAGGAATCAGTTCCACCGCGCGCAGGTCTTTCGAGTTCATAATATAGGTGCCGTGTTCGTCCTCAAATGCCGGCATTAATTCGCCTGGACGACCCTGCTCTTCCAACAACCAAACACGATCGGTGGTTTCGCCTTCACCCAAAGTCGGTTCCGCTTGCGTAATCTCAGGCGCGGGCAAGCTCGTGGTACCAGTTAAATCGGTCATACGCTCGATACCAACCACTTCACCCGCCGCGTTCTCCTTGCCTTCGTAGGTGTTGTAATTCCAGCGACACGCATTCGTGCAAGTGCCTTGATTAGCATCGCGTTTATTAATATAGCCCGACAGCAAACAACGACCGGAATAAGCAATGCACAGCGCGCCATGTACAAATACTTCCAGCTCCATGCCTGGAACCATTTCGCGGATTTCGGCGATTTCGTTAACGGATAATTCGCGAGACAACACCACACGAGTCACGCCTTGGTCATACCAAAATTTAACCGTCGCCCAATTCACCGCGTTCGATTGCACAGATAAATGAATTTCTTGTTGTGGAAATTTTTCACGTACCATCATGATCATGCCCGGATCGGACATAATGAGCGCATCCGGCTTCATATTCACAACGGGCTCGATATCTTTTAGAAAGGTTTTTAACTTAGAGTTATGCGCCGCAATGTTGGTCACAACATAAAACTTTTTACCCAACTCATGCGCGCGGGCAATGCCTTTGGCTAAGTTTTCTAAATCAAATTCGTTGTTACGTACACGCAAGCTGTAACGCGGCTGACCCGCATAAACGGCATCGGCCCCATAAGCAAACGCGTATTCCATGTTTTTCATTGTGCCGGCTGGCGACAAGAGTTCGGACTTAAAAGTCATGTCATTTTTCCCCAAAACTATAACCTACCTATTTTATAGGAAATTAGCTACTTTGTCGCGCCAGACTTGGGTTTTATCTTCTAAACTCATCCGAGCATGGGCAGGACTGCTTGAAGGTAAAGTCACAACTTGAACTGATTCAAAAGCCGCTGGATGGACTTTAAGCAAATGGCGTTTAAACAAGTCCGCGGCCTTGTTACCATTTAATGCGATCACTTGGCACTCAGGGTGACGAAGTACCAGGCCTGGTATATCGTTGACCTGAATGCTGTGCGCACGAATGGAGGCATCCAAGCTTCCCGGTCGTTCGCACTCTGCCAACACATCCCACAAACCAATATGATGTTGTTGCAGATTTCGATAACGTTGTGCAAAATCGTCTGACCAATCTCGTTGCAACAATGCACCCATAATCGGCCAAAACCCATTTCGCCGGTGTGCATAATAAGCTTGCGCTTCCAAGGAGGCCCGACCTGGCATCGAGCCTAAAATCAAAACCCGCATATAAGCGGGTTCAATTGGGTCAAAGCTCTGACAAACACTCATCATTAACAGTCAATATTCGTTTAAAAAGCCGCTAAAAAGGCTTTCACTTGTTCTGGGCTATTGGCTTTCACCTGCTCAATCACCTCCAACCCATTAAGGCGGACCAAAGTGACGGTCGAATCTTTTCTAGGCCAGTCCTTAGTAAGTTCACCACTCGTATCTAATGCAATACGAAACGGATACTTCTGCATTTTGGGTAACGCAAACCATTTTGTAATAATAGCCGGCATGCCCGAAACATCCGCCACATATAAACCACCACGTGCTTCCAGATTATCTATATTCAACTCAATTAATGCATCTCTAACCCATTCGCCGCCTTGCTTATCGTGCGAAAAAATGAGCCACTGCGTTGTTACCGACAAGCTTATATTTTCCGCATGCTGATCTTCAAAAACCTGCTGAGAGAGCGTTGTGGTCTCTGCATTCACAATGCTAAAACTCATCGCCATCATGAAACCCGACACAAACATTATTATTTTTTTCATACCACCAAACTCCACTCGACAACTTAATTAACTCTAAGGTAGCTCAATTACCTCTGGTGATTCAGGACAAGGTTTACAATGCAAAGCGATAACTTGGCAAAGTCCCCTTTAAGTCCTGCAGAATCATCATAGGGTAATCGAGCGGCCCTTTACTTATGGGCGCATAAGTATCTCAAATAAGTCTAAATTAAACCAATTAATTTATGCATGTTTTTAGTTTAAAAAAAGCTATCAGAGCTTTAAATTCAGTCTTAAGATGTAAATTTATTGCTATTAAAACAACCACTCAAGTAAACTAACTACTAATTATTAACCCCCATTAAAATCGAAAACAACACAAACAGAACCGATGACATCCAATTTCAACTTTAAACGTCTCGTGAGCATTATGGTCACAGGTCATGGCTGCCCAGATACTGCACCGGATTTGACATCAATCGGTTCTAACCTAATCGAGCAAGTACAACACGCCCTGCCTTATGACTCCGCTACCCGCTTACTAAGTGGTTTTGAACCGGGCATTGAACAAATCTGCGTGAAAAAAGCACAACAACTCAATTGGGAAATTCAACTTTTTTTAACTCATAAAACCCGTCAAACCGATGGGCTAGAGCGTTTAATCGAAGGCGACTCCATTAGTAAAATCGTCTCGCTGGGCCGCTCTAAAACGGAACCCCATTTAACCCCCGACCCCTTTAAGGAACGTGACCATATCGCGCTCAACTTTGCGGATTTATTAATTATTTATTGGGACAGTCGTTGCAACGAAACCTCGCAATTTGAGCATTTACAATTGATTGGCCGAGCGGCGCAAAGTCGCAAACCGGTCATTTGGTTAAGCCCCGACGGAAAAATGCACTGGCTAGAAATAGAACGCCTAGATGATGCCGCCTTAGAGTTATTAAAAGCCAGCAACTATTCTTCAGACAGTTTAGTCGCCTGTTTTAAGCCTTTTACTCAACTCGATCAAACGCCCATCAGCAGTTATATTGAATTGTTATTGAATCCAACCATTCAAATCCACAATCCAAACGCCACCATTCTGCGTGAACTCACTCAAACCAACGGACACACAGCTTTTCGAGACACCGGACGTTTACACGATGTCATGACCGGACTACTGCATAGCGATCAAAAAGGCGCTTGGTCAAGTTTTAAACGCAAATTTTTAAACTATCGAAGACCTAAACTCTGGTCAAAAACCCCTGACGAAGTACAACCTAAAGCGGTTTTAAACCAAGCCTTTTCTCACCATGACAACTTGGCCGAACAAGCCGGTGGCTTGCATCGCAGTAATATTTGGCTATTGTATGGCTTCTCCGCCTTAGCGGTATTGGTGGCGGTCAGTGCCGAAGTTTGGCAACTGCATTGGTTGGCCTATGTGGAATTGGCACTGATTGCGATGGTTATTTATCGGGTTTGGTGGGCGCGTAAAATTCAATTACATCAAAAGTGGATTCGGCATCGGTTTTTGGCTGAACAAATGCGCTATTGCATCATGGGTTACCCAGCTTTAGCCATTCCCAACGCTTTTTTAGCGCCGGTTTGGGAGGTCAACCATCAAAACCAACTGCAACTGAATAGTGCCGAGCTTTGGTTATTGCAACGTCATTTGATTGTCAGCGGCCTGCCCTGTGATGATGGCAAGGTTTATACACCGCCTTATCACAACCATGTATTGGCAGAACATATTCAAGCTAGCGTACGCAGTCAAATGCATTACCATCAAATGCACCACCACCAAAAACACTTGGGGCACAAGCGACTGCATGCCTTGGCTGAGCTGCAGTTTCTGCTGACCTTTATTGCCGTGGTGGTGCATATTTATATTCATGCCAATTGGCTGTTGTTATTTACCGCGGCTTTGCCAGCTTTCGCCGCGGCCTTGCATGGCATTTTGACTAAACTGGAAATGGAACGCATCTCCGGTCAATCAGCGAGTTTGTATCAACAGCTAGAACATTTAGATTTGGCTTTGACGCGTTTTATTCAGGAGACGCCACCAGGTGACAATAGCTGGCATCACTGGGTGAGCCTGCATTATCTGGCAAACAAAAGTCAGCAAACCATGTCAGATAACATTACACAATGGCAACACCTGATCCAGGTTCAACAAACTGAAATTCCGGCCTAAAACCTTATCACCAGGCCTGGTGATAAGGAATTTAACAAATACCTTACATAATAAAAAAGCGCCCTTAGGCGCTTTTTCTATCACACAAATTGAGTTTAAAACAACTCTAATAACCGATATTTGAATGATGAGACTGCGGAATGGCTTCCGCATCAGGTAAAAGATACCACATCAAATAATCGACCACCATCGGTACTAAAACGGTATGTTGATTATTTGTCTCTTGAAGCATTTTGCGCACCGCCAACTTCAACTCAGGGCGGTTTGAAGTGTCCATGATAATGTCAATTTTCGAGCCATATTCACGGATCGCTTCTTCATAACTCGGGTAGTTTTTAATACCGCGTTTTTCCGCATCCGCTAACAACGGATTGCTCATATTCGGCTCACTCACCGCGATAATCTTAACTCGACTTTCGTCTAGCGCCGTAAACTGATTATAAAATTTACCGCCAATTCGACCCAAACCTATCATTAAAACCGTAATCTGCCTCATATCTCTTGTTTCTCCTTTAGTCTTATATTTAGCTTCAGTTAAGTGATTTAAGAACCAATTAACCTAAAACATAGATAAGTATAGGGGAAACATTCATCTGATATGGGCTTGTATCACCCGGTTTGCCATCATTTTATTTATAGGCCAACGTATAAAATTTATTCGATACACCAAACCTTTCATGCAAGCTTGGAGTAGATCAATTAATCTTCAATTAAAACCGGTTGCGCCCATAAATCGTATTCATCGGCGGCAAAAATTTCAACTTCCAACATGTCGCCTGGTTGCAGGCCTTCACCTTCGGGAATAAACACCATACCGTCTATTTCAGGTGCATCCGCCGCTGAACGTGCAATCGCACCCTCTTCGTCGATTTCATCCACCAACACCGTCATGCGCTTGCCAATTTTGGCCTGCATTTTTTTAGCACTGATCGCCTGCTGAGTTTGCATAAAACGATCGTAACGGTCTTGTTTAATGTCATCTGGAATTTGCTCAGCGATTTCGTTAGCCGCCGCGCCAGTCACTGGCGAATATTGGAAGCAACCCACACGATCTAGCTGCGCTTCTTCCAAGAAGTCTAGTAGACGTTGGAATTCTTCTTCAGTTTCGCCTGGGAAACCGACAATAAAGGTCGAGCGCAAGGTTAAATCCGGCACTTGTTCACGCCATTGACGAATACGCTCTAACTGGCGGTCAATATTGCCCGGGCGGCGCATCGCCTTCAGCACACGTTTATCAGCATGTTGTAATGGCATATCCAAATAAGGCAACACCTTGCCCTCGGCCATTAACGGAATCACTTCTTCCACATTCGGATAAGGATACACATAATGCAAACGCACCCAAACGCCCATATCGCCCAGCGCTTTGACCAAGCCGGTCATCGAGGTTTTTACCGGCTGACCGTTCCAGAAGTCCAATTTGTGTTTCACATCCACACCATAAGCGGCGGTATCTTGCGAAATCACCAATAACTCTTGCACGCCCGCCTCTACTAAACGCTTGGCTTCGTCGAGCACTTCACTCACCGGACGACTCACTAAATCGCCTCGCATCGAAGGAATAATGCAGAAAGAACAACGGTGGTTACAACCTTCCGAGATTTTTAAATACGCAAAGTGACGCGGCGTGAGTTTGACGCCTTGCGGTGGAACCAAATCCACATAAGGGTTATGCGCCGGTGGTGCCACCACATCATGCACCGCATTCAGTACGGTTTCGTAAGCTTGCGGGCCGGATACGGATAAAACTTGCGGATACTGACTTAAAATCTCTTCATCACGCGCACCCAAGCAGCCCGTCACAATCACCTTACCGTTTTCACGTAACGCCTCACCAATCGCATCCAGCGATTCTTGAACGGCCGAATCAATAAAGCCGCAGGTATTTACAATCACGGTATCGGCATCTTCATACGAATTCGATAAATGATAGCCTTCAGTACGTAACTGGGTCAGAATGCGTTCCGAATCAACAGTCGCTTTCGGGCAACCTAAACTCACGACGCCTACGGTGGGTTGGTGTTTACTCATAAAATTCTCACGGTCAAAACAACCAGGCCTGGTGCTCGGTCTCTTTTAGAAACTCAACCAGGCCTGGTGCAATTAAAATTAACGCGCATTTTACAATAAAATTGAACGAACAATTCAGATTGCTTAAATCGCGCGGCTTAATAAGTTTAGGTTTTAAAATTAGGAGCGCTGATTATTTAGATTCTAAAGATTTTGGCACATCGTCTACCAGTTCTAGCTTGGCTTTCTCGACCAACTCTTCAGGCAATTCTTTTTGCACCATCACACCCAAGTCTTTAAACTCGGCAGCTTGTTTAATCAAGTTACCGCGCCCAGAATATAGCTGGCTAAAGGCTTTTTCGTAGCTGTCTTTAGCTTTATCCAATTGGTTGCCGACACCTTGTAAGCTGCCGATAAAGCTGTTGAGCTTGTTATAAAACAGTTCCGCACGGCGCGCTAACTCGGTGCTGTGTTTACTCTGTTCGGCAAAACGCCACAGCTGACGCACAATTTGCACCGAACTTAACAAGGTCGAAGGCGTGGCGATTAACAAATGCTGCTTCATGGCTTCATCTAGCAAACGCTCGTCGGCTTTAATTGCTTCCATATAAGCCGACTCGATCGGCACAAACAAAATTACCACTTCCGGCGCCACCAGGCCTGGTAGTTTGGCATATTCTTTATCCGACAACTCTTTCATACGATCACGCAACGCACTGACGTGCTCTTTTAACGCGACCTGTTTTTCTTGCTCGTCTTCGGCATTTACAAATCGGCTGTAGGCCGCTAAAGAGGTTTTAGCATCAATGACTAAGTGTTTTTCGCCCGGCAAATACACCACCACATCCGGGCGTAAACGACCGGACTCACCTTGAATACTGACTTCGCGCTGATAGTCTCTTGGCGCCACCAGGCCTGCAGATTCCAATACGCGCTCCAAAATCATCTCCCCCCAATTACCCTGCGCCTTTTTCTGGCCTTGCAGAGCCTGGGTGAGTTGGTGGGCTTGATCGGATAAATTCAGGTTCATCTTCTGCAGGTTCTGCAATTCAAACTTAAGCGCCAAACGTTGCTCGCTTTCGTTTTTTTGAATTTGCTCGACCTGAGTTTTAAAGGCTTTCACATCGTGATGAAACGGCGTAAGTAGCTGGTTTAAACTTTGTTCGCTTTGCTCTTTAAACGATTTATTTTTTTGTTCAAAAATCTCTTGTGCTAACTGGCTAAACTCTTGTTTTAAACGCGCATGTTGCTCTTCAAACTGCTGCTGTTTTTCCGCCAACTGAGTTTGCAATTTAGCCTGCGAGACTTCGAGCTGAGTATTGGTTTGCTGACTGGTGTTTAAGCGCTCTTCAAGTTGATCCGCCGTTTGTTGCCAACGTTGTTGCTCGGCCTGGGCTAAAGCCAATTGAGTGGTTTGTTGATTAAGGGTTTGATTTAACTCAGTTATCTGGGTTTCGTACTGCTGCTGTATCTCGGTCAAACTTTGCTCTAACACTTTACGTTTCGTAATTTCACGCCAGACTATCCAACCGCCCAAGCTCGCGAAACCAGTTAAAGCTGTCACTAAAGCCACCAGGCCTGGTGTCGCATATTGCATCCAATCAAATTCCATAAACATCCTAAGTGTTTTAATCTTTTTTGTTTTGTGTTGTACTCGTTAGTTTGTAAGCTTATTCGGGCTATTCGGATCTTCCGTCAAACCCGCTGGCAGTTGAGCGGCCTGCTCGCCAGTCGCGATTCGTTCCCACTTGGCTTGTTGGGTAAACACCACGTCCATCGCCACATAAGGAAATTGCTTGCGAAAACCTTGGTACATGGCTTCGCGCACATCGTCTTGTGCTTCAACACTGTCTAACGGCGTATCGGCGCGCACCGTAAAATAGACATGAACCAATAAAAACCGGCCCGTCATGACCAAACGTAAATGATACCCCTTATGCACCGCTGAACTCACCAGGGAATCGATCATTTCACGAATTTTATCTTCAATATCTTCACCCGGGTGTTTGCCCACAATCTCGTTCCACGCATCACGGATAATGCTTAAAGGCACCACCAAAATGAGCGCGACTAGCACGATAACCATTATCGGATCAAAATACGGCACCCAATGCGCGTATTGGCCATTTTGCATAACATAAGCTGCGATAAACACCGCCAACATGACGGCCGAAATATAACCATCCACCAGCCAGTTTTTCGCGTCCACTAACGCCAGCGGCGAATGGGCGCGTTCGCCCCAGTGTTTGATCACTCCCGCGCTGACAAAACAGCCAATTGTCGCCAAAAACGCATAGAAAATCGCCATATCTAAAATCACGGCCTTACCACCGCCATACATAGACGCAAACGCGTTAAACAAGGCAATGGTTAACAAAGTCAGAATCATCAAACCTTTCGCCATATTGATCATGGGTTCATACATCCAATAACCAAACGGATATTCGTCGTTACTGGGTTTCATCACCAATTTGGAGACACGCAAGGTGAGCAAGGCGATCAATAAATGGATAAAAGAGTACAAGCCATCCAACATGATGGCATCGGAAAAACTGACGATCGCAAAACCGACCCCAATCACGACCATAAACACATTACCCCAAACGGAAAAATCCAACGCGCGTTTTTCCAATTTAATCAAATGTGCTCGTTTTGACACCGACATGCTGACTCCTAATTAAGCCAAAGTTAAAGTTTGAACGTGTTTAAAAGGGTTTGATAACCACAAAAATAAGAATCGCTAAGGTAATGACCAACGGAATCTCGTTCGCCCAACGATAATAAACACCGGAATGATCTAAGTGACCGGCTTGCATTTCGATCACACGCTTGCGTGCCCAAAAGTGATAAGCAATTAATAACGCGACCATTAATAACTTAGCATGCAACCAACCACCGCTGATGCCAAATCCAAACCACAAACCAAAGCCGGTAATTAAGGTCAACACCATCATAATACTCATAAAATTCCACAACTTACGACCCATTATGGCTAAGCGTTCGACTTGTTGTCCGGCCTTTTTGCCTTCGACAAAATGCACAAAAATACGTGGCAGATAAAAAATCCCCGCCATCCACGACATCATAAATAACAAGTGGAAAACCTTAACCCATAGATACATCATAAAACGACCTCAAATTGTGTTTTTTGCCTAAATACGTCCCAAAATCCGATCACGAATCGGTATCATGACGCATGAAAATCAATATTTTAACTCTAATTAAGGACACCGAATGAAAATCGAACAAGATAAAGTCGCGCAAATCGAATACACCCTAACTAACTCTGCCGGTGAAGTTATGGATAAATCCAATGGCCAGCCTTTGGCCTATTTACATGGTCACCACAACTTAATCCCTGGGTTAGAAGCCGAGCTATTAGGCAAAGCCGTAGGCGATAAATTTACTGCGACCATTGCCGCTGCGGATGCTTATGGTGAAAAACACGATGGTATGATCCAACAAGTGCCAAGCGAGCTGTTTCAAGGCGTTGAAAAAATCGAAGTCGGCATGCGTTTTGAAGCTCAGTCAGATCAAGGTACGCAATCGGTTGAAATCGTAGCGATTGACGGCGACCAAGTAACCGTTGATGCCAACCACCCTTTAGCGGGTCAGGATTTAACCTTTGAAGTCGAAATCATGGATATTCGTGATGCGTCTGCAGAAGAACTAGAGCACGGCCACGCGCACGGTGCTGGCGGTCATCACCACTAAGTTGAACCGCTCAAACCATCAGGCACCAGGCCTGGTGGTTATCTGAATCCCACCTGTCATCCTGAACCCCAAACTGTCATCCTGAGCGAAGCGAAGAAACAAAGTCAGCGCGAAGTAAAACGAAGCCTGAATCTCCCAACCGAATAAAACACTATCCCCCTACTTACGATTCCGCCTAGTGCGCGCCTTACGCTCCGCATCATGAATCTCTTTTAAACGCGCTTTCTCAGCTTCTGCAGCTTCCGCTCTAGCAACTTCAACTTGTGTCATCTCTGGCGTTTCTAACGTAATTGGCCCCAACTTTCCATCGCGCAATTCGGTGATTAAAATCCGGCTGACCTTATCCCAATCCACCGAGCCGCCTTTTTGCATACAACCGCGTTTTTTGCCAATCAACGCCAACAATTCTTCGTCGTGCTCTGGCAATTCATCCAATTTATAACGTTCTTTCAACGCATCTGGGTAGTTTTTCAACAGGTAATCAGCGGCAAACAAAGTAATGTCGATAAAATCAAACGCCGTGTCTTTAATCGCGCCGGTAATCGCCAAACGATTGCCACATTCTGGCGGCGTTAACTTAGGCCACAAAAACCCAGGCGTATCAGTCAGGGTCATATTGTTCGCTAACTTAATACGTTGCTGAGATTTGGTCACACCCGCCTCGTTGCCAGTTCGAGCAATCGTGCGGCCAGCTAAGGTATTAATCATAGTGGATTTGCCCACATTCGGAATCCCCATAATCATCGCGCGGCCACCTCGAATCGCCAAATCACGATCACCCATTAACTGCTCACACAGTTTCAATAAGCTTTTAATATGTTCAGGATGTTGCGACGTCATCGGCAGCGCACGCACGCCCTTCTGCTGTTCAAAATGCTCAACCCACATTTGAGTAATGGCCGGATCAGCCAAATCGGCCTTGTTCAACACCTTAATGCAAGGCGTTTCGCCACGCAGCCCATTCACCAACGGGTTTTCGCTCGAAAACGGAATGCGCGCATCCAGCAACTCAATAATCACATCCACCTGCGGCATCACCTCAGCAATGTCTTTGCGGGCCTTGTGCATGTGTCCAGGAAACCAATTTATCGCCATCTAATTTTTCTCATTTATTTTATTAACTCTGGGCATTTTAGCCTCTTCGACTTGAATCTGGCTCTTGTTGGCGATCCCTCATAAAGTCATTACTGACACCTTCCGACTCAAACCAATCATCCCGACTCTGTTCAACTGGCGTGATAATACGTGATTTTGTGGCATCATTTTGGGCTTTAGTATCACCAGAGCCCTCAACCATAAAATCTTCAGGCATGGATACCAGCAAATCAAAAGCGTTAGCAAGGGTTTTTAGGCTTAGATTTCAACACCAAGTTATGGGCTTATTTGCTCTCTACGAAGCCTTGCTGAACACTACCTCTAACAGGGCGTGACAGAAAAGTTTTAATTATAAGTTTAAGCGTAAAAGGCGCTTCTCTGTTCCACGGCCAGAGTGAGACTAGACGTGCCATTGCGCAATAACCAAATACGACTTGCGCCCAAGTGCCAATCAATGGCGCCCAATACAACCACTGCATGATTCCTGGAAAAGCCACGATAAGAAGCAATAAATACCAAAAACGCACCTGAACCGGAAAAGCTTTAATGCTTTTCTCACGTATAACGTAGTGAATTAGTTGAAATATGGTTAGACCGATGGCTAAGATAAACCCTAATTCATTTCCTAAGACACCAACAGTAAGAAGTAACACTGTAACCAGCCAATACCACCAACCCATATCTTTAAATTCAAACATAAACATAAATATTTCCCTTTAGCGCGTAAAAAGGGGACGCTACCCTTTTCTATTAGCCATAAATGCTCTTGCGATGAAGGTGCGACAGCAAAGACACCTCGCCTTCTTCACGCGACTCCGCAAGCTTTTGTGATAATTCATCATCAAGATTATCTGATGGGTATAGCTCTTGTTGTGCTTCGATAATCTCTGGCGAGCCTGGCAAGTGCGCTTGCGTGTGATCTTGAAGTAAGTCTAAATATGCGTTAACGCGTTCTATGGATTCGGAGAGGAATCGACCAAAAGGCAAAAAGCCCTCATAGACTCTTGACCCTACTAGAACACGGAGTTCAAGTTTTGCTGATTCGTAACGTTCTAGTGCCCGTGCAAACTTTTCGATTTTGTCCTTATACGCTTCAGCTTCTAACAGGCGCCAGCGTTCATTTTCTGTTGTGTGAACTGTTTCTTCGTCTGTGAATTGGCGCTTTTCATAAGACCATAATGGTTGCCGTAGTTTGCGTGCCGCTTCATATACTAAGTGACTTTCTTTTACGAGCACTTTTGCTGCTGCGTAGACTTCCTTTCCCACAATATCCCTCTTCCATGCTCTTAGCCCGTATATGCCAACGAAGATTGTCACAAGTGCCGCAACACCCAACAGTGTATCTTTGATCAACGAAACCCAATCCATTAATGCTTGGTCAGGCAATGGTTTTCTCCTTTTTGGCTAACGCCTCCGTAATAGGCGAGCTTGCGAGCGTCCTAATTGACGCGTTTGTTAGGCAATTAAGTAATATTGATTTTGGCAAGTTCAACTTTAAAACCCATATTAATTAATCTCCTTGCGTGATGCCGAAGATTTACTTTGGAAAAAAATGGCAAATGAAGATCTCCAGCATTCTTTTGCATGATAGCTAGAACAATTCTGTATTTTCGAGGACTATCTTCACTGTTAAAATTTACACTCAAATACGTTTTCTCTAGGTGCTTATTAACTTGATCTTGCACGCTAGGGTCATTCATAAGAAAGTCGGTTGCAACAGATGCTTGTGAAAATAGGTGACTTAAAACAGATGAAGATCCATATTTTTTTACATGAATAAACGCATCACACTGGGAAAGCAAATCACAAAATTCTAGGCTATTACCAGTACCTTTAGGGCGAATCCACTGCTGATCAAGAAGTGCGAAATTTTCGCCATCGGCTATTTTCCGCAAATAGTGACCTTCGTTCATTCCATTATAGGGGGGGAAATAAATTCGAGATCTGTCTAGAGAATTGAAGAAATTGTTTACAGAGTCCGAAAATTCACTATCAATCCTGTACCATTTCCCATCATTTAAGATATAAGTTTCACCATCGAGTATTAGCTCACAATTCATGCAGTGAAAGACAGCCCAACTACCGTTATTTTTTTCTTCTGCATTAAATTTTAATATCTCTCTCCTTTTTAATGCATCAATTGTTATAGGTTTCCTAGGCTTTGATTCAGCGATATAAGTAGATAAGTCTAACTCACTATGAAAGCAAAGAGCTTGATTGTTTCTTATTTTGTAGACAAATCCAGAGAAATCATTGTAATCAATAACTTCTGGCGGAGAAATCCATACATCTTCATATTTCTCCTCATTGAGAAGTCTAGCCATTTCTTCATTTAACTGTTGAAGCAGTGATGGATCAGAGACAAACTGTATAAAATCTACCCAAGGATATTTTTCTTCATACTTATCATCTTCATAAGCCACAAGTAGCCTTTTTGCTAAGTCTGGGAATGTATCTAATTCGATTTCGGTATTAATTGAAACAGAGTCGCAACCTGATACTATCTCTGAGCTTTCACTATCATTGCTTTCAACCACAGCGCAGATCGATTTCAGTATCTCTTGGTCAAATTCAAAATCAAAGTCATTTACATTTGTATTCTTTGATGTTTGCGAGCGCGTATTCAACGAAACCTTTTCCAAGGTTGATTTGTCGATAGACTTTATTTGCTCTGAATCTCCAAGATTAAGAGTTACCCTCAACCCAAAGCCACGCTCCACCATAAATGACTTTAACATTGACCTTCCATGCCCAAAGGTGAATGCGAATAGCCTATTTTCAATATTTACAACTAAGAGCCCTCTAACGCTTTCCGACCTAAAAATATTCGGATCAATACTATTTATATCACTAAATAGCTTTGCCCATTTGGGTTCTGAGCGCGACTTTTTAATATAAAGGCCACAGGGGATTCCTTTAATTTCTATAGGAGTTCTCGTAGATAACTTGTCCTTGTCTAAGGCGTCCTCTTCAGATACGCCTTCCTTAATCAAGTAGCAAACCACATTCAGTTTCATTCAAAGTGACTCCGTGTCGACTGCCTAACATTTAGTACAAAACACATTTACCCTACTATTTAATATTGAACTTACTTTCAGGTAATAATGATTTCATATTAGGTTAATCAGGGCTTAAACGTTACAACTTCGATAAATACTATCGCAAATAAAACTATTTTTCTAGATGAAATACGCATCGTAAATTTACACCTAAACGGTCATCTGATTTAGCCTAAAAAATATAGTGGTTAAGGCTTATCCATTAAATAATCTTCTGCATCAATATCCGCCGTTTCGATTACGACGTTAATAGATTTTAGTCCGTGGTATTTGACTTGGGTGTGGTCGCCAAGATTGAGTGGGTGCCAGTCTGGTAGGGGTTGGTTGAAGTAGCGTAAACGGTAAGCGCAGGATTCGGGTAGCCAGTCGAATTCGGCGATGCGTTCTAGGGTTAGCGGCACACAAGTGGGCACATTCACCGAGCGGTTTTCGTAGTCGCCGCACTGCCCTGTTTCTAAGTCTGAAAATTTACACACGACCCGCGTATAAACAATCTCTTCGGTGTCTTCGTCTTGCAGTTTATGCAGGCAGCACAAACCGCAGCCGTCGCACAGGCTTTCCCATTGTGCGGGGGTGAGTTGTTCTAGCGGGGTGTCTTCCCAGTATTTAGTGGTCGCTTTCGACATCAAAACGCTTTCCATGGTTCGTTCCAAGCCGCACATTGTACCTTAAAGGCATCCGACACAAAGCGCTGGCCGCTGGTTGGCGGGCAAACGAAGGCGAAGTTTTCGCCGAATAAGCTGAATCTCAACGCATAAGCATGTAAATAGCCGCGATCTTCTTGTTCGGCTTCTTCTACCGCTTGATAACGCGCATCGCCCGCTATCGGTGCGCCTAGGCTTTTGAGCGCGACGCGGATTTGGTGGGTTTTGCCGGTATGGGGTTTAACCAAAAACGCGCGTTTATTCGGTGCGAGGCTGGCGCTGACAAATTGCGTAATCGCGGGATTGTCCATAGTGGTGGTTAAACGGTAACTGCCGCGCCGACTGGGTAGCATGTCGCCTTTTATCCAGCCCTGCTTCTTTTTGGGTTTGTGGGTGGAGATGGCGAGATAGTATTTTTCGATTTCGCGTTGTTCAAACAAGGTTTGAAACGCTTGCGCGGAGGCGAGGGTTTTCGCCAGAATCACTAAACCCGAGGTCATTTTATCTAACCGATGTACTGGATAAAGTGACGGCAGACTTAACTGCTGTTGTGCCAACACCACCAGGCCTGGTGCTTGTTCTGAATGGAAGTTCAAGCCCGCTGGTTTATCCAGCAACACAAAATTCGTGTTTTCAAAAATGAGATTCATGCTTTTACCTCAAACCAGGCCTGGTGCTTTATTTCGCCGTTAATCACGAGCTGTATTTTATGTTGTCCGGCATAGTGCCGGCGTGTAGTTAAGGGTTTAAACGACAGGGTTTTGTTAAATTCTTTGCGTGCCTCGCTGTAATCCGCTTCGGCCAGCTTAAACACTTTGCGTAATGGCATGCCGCTTGGTCTGGGATAATCCACTTGTATCTCAAGGCGTAAGCGCCCTAGGGGTTTTGAGGCTTTGGATGTTTGTAATTCAAAATGATAATGCCAGGCTTCACCCAGTTTGACTTGTGTGTCTTGTTGCCAATCTACCAGTTGCACATGATCGGTTTTTGGTAGATTTAATAAGGCTAAAAACCGCGAGTCTCGCTGTTTTAAAAAGTTGCGGCTGGCGTGTTTAATAATCCAATCCGCTTGTGTGCTGGTGCTTAACCAGGCCTGGCAGAAGGCCAATAAAACCTCAGGATGATCTTTACCAATATCGTTTAAATTATTCGCCACACTTTTGCGCACATATAAGCTGGGGTCGTGAATTAGGTTTTGCAGAATGGGCAGAATCGGTGTGGGATCGCGCTTAAATTCCGTTAGGGCTTTGCCCCAAGGTAATCTGGGGCGACAGCCTTCTGACGCTAAACGGCGTAGATGATGATTATCCGACAAAGACCAGGCCTGCATTTGCGCCATAGTAACGGTTTGATTTTGTTCAATAAAAGCGCGAATCGCAAACTCAGCGGTCGAAAATTGAGTAAAGGTTTCGAGCGCTTTAAAGGATACGTCAAAATCCGCTAAACCATATTCTTCGACAATCTGCGAAAGCACCAGGCCTGGTAACCCCGGAAACTGCGGTGCGATGTTTTGCAGGCCATCTACTATTTCGGCATAACCGAAACCTGCTTGCTCTAAACGCTGATAACTCAAATGGCTGGTGTATTGGATACGCTGTTTTAAGCTCAACTCAGACCAATCTTCCAGTTGAGCGTCGCTCAACCACTCGGCCACACCTAAATCGCCAAACTCGGTTTGTAGGGCTTGCCACCAGCGTGACCACCAGGCCTGGTTAAATTGATCTTTTAATGCGTTCGACATGCTTTGTTTTACCACGCGCTTTGTGCTAAATTAAATTCCATCTTAACCACCTTTCAGAAGCTTCTGATTCTGACCTGAAAAAGGACGCACCATGTCAGATATGACACCACAAGAAAAAGTTCGAACTTGTTTAAACTATATCGATAATCGCTTGGAAACCACCTCGCAGCAAACTATTCAAATCGCCGAAATGATGATGGAAGACATTCGAGAGTTTAACGACTCTTATCTTGATGCGGTTAAAAATAATAACTTGGCTGAGTACACCGACCAAGTACGCAACACCCAGCTAAAGTGGATGAATCAGTTGCAAGACATTATTGTCGAACAAACCAGCCGCGATTTAAGCGGCCAAGTTATTCTGGCATTACAAAGCTTTACCGACAAACTTGAAGGCGCAAAATTGAAAAATGTCGACTTTGAACTGCCCAGCGCGGTCGCCTCAAAACAAGCGGATGCGCTTGATTATATGAGCCAAGAAGACATTGATGCGTTAATGAATCAGGACACTTAATCGACTGGCTTTACTTTTCTGGTTCGATTTTTGTCAATCTATAAAAAAACCCGCTCTATTTGAAGCGGGTTTTTTTATAGATAAGCACCAGGCCTGGTACTTATCTCGGCAACCTTAACAAGGCTTATAACAAGCTGTTTAGGTTACTTTTTCTTCTTGGGTGCGATCAAATCAGTAATCGTACCTTCGGCCATTTCCGCCGCGAACGCAAAGGTTTCGCTTAGGGTTGGATGCGGATGAATGGTTAAGCCGATATCTTGCATATCGGCGCCCATTTCAATCGCCAACATGGCTTCGGCAATTAATTCACCGGCATTTGGCCCGACAATACCCGCGCCTAATAGGCGATGGGTTTTGGCACAGAACAAGGACTTACTTAGACCTTCATCACGCCCTAAGCTTAAGCTGCGACCTGACGCCGCCCAAGGGAACACGCCTTTTTCGTACTCAACGCCTTCGGCTTTAAGTTCTTCTTCAGTTTTACCGGCCCACGCGACTTCTGGATCGGTGTAGGCCACACTTGGAATACCCATTGGCGTAAAGGCGCTCGGCATATCGCAAATGACTTCCGCCGCCACTTTGCCTTCGTGTACCGCTTTGTGCGCCAACATAGGCTGACCCACAATGTCGCCAATCGCATAAATGTGATCGACATTGGTTTTTTGACGTTCATCGACTTCGATAAAGCCCCAATCGTTTACGACCACACCGGCTTTTTCAGCATCCAACAATTTACCGTTTGGTGTGCGACCGACCGCCACTAATACGCGATCAAAGGTGTCTTGTGCTGGACAGTCTTTACCTTCAAACGACACCACTAGCCCGCCTTTGGCGGCTTCAACGTGGGTGACTTTGGATTTAAGGAAAATGTTTTCGTAACGCGCTTTGATTTTCTTTAACAACGGACGCGTTAAGTCTTTGTCGGCACCCGGAATAATGTTATCGCCCAGTTCGACTACGGTGACTTTTGAACCTAGTGAGTCGTAAACCTGCGCCATTTCTAAACCGATAATGCCGCCACCGATCACCAATAAACGTTTCGGTACTTCTTCAAGCTCTAACGCATCAGTTGAGTCCATTACGCGTGGGTCATCATGCGGAATAAACGGCAATTTAATCACACGTGAACCGGCGGCGATCACGGCTTTTTCGAACGCGATGGTTTGTTCGCTGCCATCTTCTGCGGTAACCGTGATGGTATTCGCTGAGCTGAACTTGCCAACACCTTGTACGACTTCAACTTTACGTTGTTTCGCGAGCGCGCCTAAGCCGCCGGTCAATTTGGTGATCACGCTGTTTTTATAATCGCGCATCTTGTCCAAATTGATTTTTGGCTTGGCAAACTCAATGCCGTGTGCGGCCATTTCTTGGGTTTCGTTTAACACCACTGACATATGCAATAACGCTTTAGACGGAATACAGCCCACGTTTAGACACACGCCACCGATGACCGGATAACGTTCAACCAAAATCACTTGTTTGCCCAAATCCGCCGCGCGGAAAGCGGCGGTATAACCACCTGGGCCACCGCCTAAAACCAGCACTTGGCAAGTTTTGTCGGCTGGTGGTAGGTCTTTTGACGACACCGCTTGCGGAGCGGCTTGTGCATTCGTTTCTGGTTTGGCTTCTGATTTTTGCTCAGCTTTTTGTTCGGTTAGTTTGGCTGGGCTTTCATCGGCGATTTCCATTTTGCCGATCACGGTTCCCTGACGAACTTTGTCGCCTACCGAAACCGTTAATTCGACAATGCGTCCAGATAACTCAGCCGGCACTTCCATGGTGGCTTTGTCCGATTCAAGGGTTAACAATGAATCGTCTTGTACCACTTCGTCGCCTTGAGCGACTAATACTTCAATCACATCCACATCAGCAAAGTCGCCAATATCTGGAATACGAATCTCTACGATTTGACTCATATCAGGCTCCCTTGCTTAGAGTAATAGTTGACGGATATCGGCCAAATGCTGACCCACAAATGTGCTAAAGCGCACACCTTCCGCTCCATCAATTACACGGTGGTCGTATGAAATGCTATAAGGCATCACCAAACGTGGTTTAAATTCTGAGCCATCCCAAACTGGTTGCATTGAGGCTTTTGAAACCCCCATGATCGCGACTTCTGGCGCATTCACAATCGGCGTAAACTGCGTACCACCGATGCCGCCTAGGCTAGAAATGCTGAAACAACCGCCCGACATATCTTTAGGTGACAATTTGCCGTCGCGTGCTTTGGTGCTAAGCTCCATCAAATCGCGTGATAGTTCAAAGATTGATTTTTGATCGACATCACGAACAACCGGCACCACCAAACCATTCGGTGTATCCACCGCGATCCCGATGTTGTAATAGCCTTTGCGGATCAATTTTTGACCGTCTGGCGACAAGGACGCGTTGAAATTTGGGAAGGCTTTTAAGCCCGCGACCACGGCTTTCATAATGAAGACCAACGGCGTGAGTTTAACGCCGGCTTTTTCAGCTTGGGCTTTCATGTCTTTGCGGAACTTGTCCATCTCGGTAATATCACACTCGTCAAATTGGGTGACGTGTGGAATATTTAACCAAGCCGTCGACAAATGTTTGCCCGACAACTTCTTAATACGACTAAGTTCGATCTCTTCGGTTTCACCAAACTGGCTGAAATCGATGGTCGGAACCGGCGGAATGCCCGAACCTTGTGCGCCGCCCGCCGAAGCTTGACCTTGCATGACCGACTTAACAAAGTTCTGAATATCAGACTTAAGCACACGCCCTTTTGAGCCAGAGCCATTAACTCCGGCTAAATCGACACCCAACACACGTGCAAACGCACGAACCGCTGGTGAAGCATGGCTCACCGCGCCCATCGACTGATGATTCACTGGTTTAGGTGTATTGCTTACCGAAGCGTCTGTTGGTAAACCAACCGAGCTAGACTGGGTTTGTTCGTGCAACTTAGGCGCTGGTGCGGCCGCCGCTTGAGGGGCGGGTTGTTTCACCGGCTCTTCCGCTTTGTTTTCAGCTTTAGCCGGTTCAGCGGCTTGTTCGGCCTCATCGACTTCGATATCGAAAATATAGGTACCTTGCGCGACTTTATCGCCAACCTTGACCTGGATGTTGCTGACCTTACCTGAATGGGTAGACGGCACTTCCATCGTCGCCTTATCAGACTCCAGCGTTAGTACCGAATCGTCAACTTGAACCTGATCGCCTTCGTTTACTAAAACCTCGATCACATCAACCGAATCAAAATCACCAATATCGGGCACTGTAAATTGAATTTTTGCCATAACATTTTTCCTTAGTCAAACAAGGGTGCGCCCTTTTGAGTCGCGCCCTTGTGAGCAATTTTATGCGTGAACTGGATAGGTTTTTTCTGCATCCAAGCCGTATTTATCAATCGCTTGCTGCACGACATCAGGTTTAATCTGACCTTGCTTCGCAAGCCCTTTTAAGGCTTCAACCACTACATAATGGCGGTTCACTTCAAAGAATTTACGCAACTGTTCACGCGTATCTGAGCGACCGAAACCATCGGTACCCAATACATGGAAATCGCCCGGCACATATTCACGAACACGGTTAGCGTAATCGCGAATGTAATCCGTCGCCGCAATAAACGGCCCTTTTGCATCCGCCAATACTTGCGTAATGTAAGGCACCTTGGCTTTTGAAGCTGGGTGTAAGGTGTTCCAACGCTCGACTTCAATACCTTCACGGCGCAATAGGTTAAAGCTTGGCACGGCCCAAATATCAGCGGCGACTTTCCAATCCTGCTCTAACAGTTCAGCCGCGGCAATTACTTCGCGGAAAATCGTACCTGAACCCATTAGCTGTACGCGAGTCTTAGACTTAGATTCAGATTTTTTGAAGGAGTAAATCCCTTTTAAAATACCTTCTTCTGCGCCTTTCGGCATAGCTGGGTGAGTGTAGTTTTCGTTCATCGCGGTGATGTAGTAGAACACGTCTTCTTTGTTCTGCATCATGCGTTTTAGACCGTCCTGAACAATCACCGCCATTTCGTAACCGAAAGTTGGATCGTAGCTTAAGCAGTTAGGCACGGCATCAAACATCACTAGGTTGTGACCGTCTTGGTGCTGTAGACCTTCACCTTCCAAAGTGGTACGACCGGCTGTACCGCCGATTAAGAAACCACGTGCACGCGAATCGCCCGCGGCCCAAGCTAAGTCACCAATACGCTGGAAACCGAACATTGAGTAGTAAATATAGAAAGGAATCATGCTCACGCCATAGTTGGCATAAGCGGTCGCGGCAGATACCCACGATGACATCGCACCGGCTTCGTTAATCCCTTCTTCTAATACCTGACCGTTTGATGATTCTTTGTACCACATCAACTGGTCTGAATCGACTGGCTCATATAGCTGGCCAGCTGGGTCATAAATACCGACTTGACGGAACAAGCCTTCCATACCGAAAGTACGCGCTTCATCAGGAATGATCGGCACAACACGCTTACCTAGCTCTTTGTCGCGCAACAAGATAGATAACACACGAACAAACGCCATAGTGGTCGACATTTCACGATCTGCTGTGCCATCTAGCAACATTTTGAATGCGTCCAGTTCCGGCACCTGCAAAGGCTCTGACTTGTCTTGACGAATTGGCAGTGAACCACCTAATTCGGCACGGCGTTCTTCAACATATTTCATTACTGGGCTATCGGCTTCTGGACGATAGAACGGCACTTCTTTTTCCAGCTGTTCATCTGAAATCGGGACAGAGAAACGATCACGGAAGTATTTCAGGCCGTTAATATCCAGTTTCTTCTGTTGGTGCGCGCTATTGGCGGCTTCACCAAACTCGCCCATGCCATAACCCTTAACGGTTTTAGCCAAGATTACCGATGGCATACCTTTGGTTTCACTGGCACGCTTATAGGCGTTGTAGATTTTACGCGGTGAGTGACCACCACGTGTTAGCTTAAAGATTTCGCCGTCGGTCATATCCTTAACCAACTCAGCGGTTTCTGGGTATTTACCAAAGAAGTGCTCACGTACCCAAGCGCCATTTTTAGCTTTATAGGCCTGGTATTCACCATCGACCACTTCGCCCATGCGTTCAATTAACTTGCCGCTGGTGTCTTTGGCTAATAACGCATCCCAACCGGAGCCCCATAGCACTTTAATCACGTTCCAGCCTGCGCCACGGAACATGCCTTCTAATTCTTGGATGATTTTACCGTTACCACGTACCGGTCCATCCAAACGCTGTAGGTTACAGTTCACCACGAAAATTAGGTTGTCCAAACGCTCACGCTGCGCTAGTTGAATCGCACCACGTGATTCTGGCTCATCCATCTCACCATCACCTAAATACGCCCAAACTTTACGGCCTTCGGTTTTTGCCAATCCACGTGAGTCCATATACTTCATGAAACGCGCTTGGTAAATCGCCATTAATGGGCCCAAGCCCATAGATACGGTTGGGAACTGCCAGAAATCTGGCATTAGCCATGGATGCGGATAAGAAGACAAACCATTACCATCCACTTCTTGACGGAAGTTTTTCAATCTGTCTTCTTCCATGCGTCCTTCTAAGAAAGCACGTGCATACATACCCGGTGCCGTGTGACCTTGGAAAAAGATCATATCTGCGCCTAGTTCATGATCAGGACCTTTAAAGAAGTGGTTCATGCCGACTTCATATAAGGTACAACTTGATGCATAAGAAGCAATATGACCACCTACACCCGTTTCCTTGTTGGCTTTTACCACCATGGCCATCGCATTCCAGCGCAAAATTGAACGTACGCGCTGTTCTAGAGTTAAGTCACCCGGATAATTGTCTTGTTCTTCAAGAGCAATGGTATTGATATAAGGGGTATTAGCAGAATAAGGAATATCGATGCCGTGAACACGGGCTTTTTCAATCAAGGTTGCAATCAGATGGTGGGCCTTATCGGTACCTTCAAACTGAACAACGGCTTCTAACGCATCAAGCCACTCTTGTGTTTCTTGTGGATCTTGATCAATGAACTGATCGCTCATACATTCACCTCTTGGGTTTTAAACTGAGTAGATCGCGGGTTTAGCGATACACTCTGAACAAAAATAAAGACTTTTGGGCTATTGGGTCTAACATAAAAGCCTGTAAACGCCTGGTTGGGCGCGGTCTTTACCGTTTTTTAGAAAAATTAATGGCGGGAATCATACCACTTTTTAGGCCGAAAAACAGCGTGCCAACGTTTTGAACCCAAAAATGTGCATGAAAAGTGCATAAAAAAATGGCATTTTTCTATCGATTAAAACACGAAAAGTAGACAAAAAATCTTGGGAGCACCAGGCCTGGTAGTGATGTTTCAGGGAGGTTTAAGTCGGTTATTTAGGTAGCCAGAACTTATTCAGCGCGTCTTCCAGTTCGGTTAATGCTAGATGATAAACCGATTGTTTAAAGTTGACGACCTCTTGTACCGGACGCCAATAGTCGACCCAGGTCCAGGTTTCAAACTCTGGCGTTGGGTGATCGGCTAAGTTGATCGCGTCGTCTGAACTTTCCAAACCGAGTAGAAACCAAATTTGCTTTTGCCCCACACATACCGGCTGGCTGTAGTGTCGAATTAAGTGTTTAGGAAGGTCATAATGCAACCAATCGCTTGTTTTGCCTAATACGCGCACATCAGAAGGCGACAAACCGACCTCTTCACGTAACTCACGAAACACGGCTTGCTGTGGGGTTTCACTTTCGCGAATGCCGCCCTGCGGAAACTGCCAGGCTTCTTGCTGAATACGCTTGCCCCAGAACAACTTGCCCTGTTTATTGGCAATAATAATGCCCACATTTAAGCGGTATCCGTCCTGATCAATCACAAAAAATCCCTAAAACGATGGCTTTTAAACCAAATAAATTTAATTGGAACTAATAATGCCTAAAAGGTCGTATCTTTTCAATCAAAACCGTTTATTTTTGGTAATTGTTTAGCCAAGCATTGTTGAAAACGCTAGCTTGGTTTAGGATTCCCTTTATTTTTAGTGATAGGAACTCGGCATGAGCTTGGCAATCTTTGATTTGGACAACACGTTAATTGGTGGCGACAGCGACTATCTTTGGGGCGAATTTTTGGTTAAAAATCAACTCATTGATGCGGACGAATACCGTCGTGCAAACGAACGCTTCTATGAACAATATCAAAACGGCGATTTAGATATTTTTGAATACCAAACTTTTTCGCTCAAGCCGCTTACTTTACATTCAATGCAACAACTACAGGCTTGGCATAACGAATTTATGCGCGAGATGATTGAGCCGATTATGTTGCCGCAAGCCCAAGCGCTGATTGAATCGCACCGATCACAAGGCCACCGCCCGCTGATTATTACCGCCACCAATACCTTTATTACCCGACCGATTGCTGAAAAATTGGGCATAAATGAGTTGATTGGTACCGAACCAGAAGTTCATGAAGGTCGCTTTACCGGACGCGTTGCCGGCGTGCCGTCGTTTCAACAAGGTAAAGTGACGCGCTTAGCGGACTGGCTAAAACAACATGATGAAAGCTTAGAAGACAGCTACTTCTATTCTGACTCGCACAACGATTTACCGTTATTAGAACAAGTGAGTTATCCAATTGCGGTGGATGCCGATCCGCGCTTAACTCAGGTGGCGAAAGAAAAGGGTTGGAAACAAATGAGTTTGCGCGGTTAACACGTCAGCTGAAAACACAAAACCCTAAGCAACAGGCCTGGTGCTTAGGGTTAGATGGTTACACTAATTAGTACTAAAGAAATGAACCTTACAGTTCCATTTCTTCTTTAATTTGCGCTACCCATTCAGCGATACGTTTTTCAGTTAATTCCGGTTGCTGATCTTCATCCAGCGCCAAACCGACAAAAAACTCGCCATCTTCGGTCGCCGCTTTCGATTCATCATACTGATAACCGTCCGTTGACCAATAGCCAGCTGGGGTGCCACCATTTTCAAGCACCACATCGTGCATCATACCAACCGCATCGACAAAGTATTCGGCGTAATCCGCTTGGTCACCCAAACCAAAACAGGCCACGGTTTTACCTGTAAAATCGATTGAACGAAAGTCTTCCCAAAAATCGTCCCAGCTACTTTGACGTTCGCCGTAATACCAAGTTGGTTGACCGAGAATCAATTTATCATATTGGTCAAAATCTGATTTTTTAGCCGATGCAATATCATGCACATCCACCAGATCCGCACCCAACTTCTGTTTAATTAAGTCGGCAACCCGCTCGGTATTGCCAGTATCTGTTCCGTAAAACAAGCCGATTTTTCCCATACAATTTCCTTTACACTTAGCAACTCAATACAATGAGCGCTATTTGATAATGACAATCTTAAAAAAAGTGCGACAATAATAGCACACCCAGCCAGCTTGGCTAATTGACGAATTTTATGAACACGCATGAAAAATACTGATTATGAAAAACATTGACTGCTTTCGTTGCCAATATTTCTACATTACCTGGGAAGCCAGTAAACCCCGTGGCTGCAAGGCCTTTGGCTTTAAAACCTCGCGCTTGCCCAGCCAGGTGGTGTATGAAACTTCTGGAGAGGCCTGTATGAAATTTCGCCCTAAACCCAATAATGCCAAACCCGGTAAAAATAAAGAGAACGGCTGGATTGCTTAAAACCGACTTTAAATCGGTTCAACCTGGCTAAGTGGACGAGTTTGTTAAACGCCTCAAGGCCGCCCAGTTAAATAATGGTCCTGGGTCGGTTTTACGTCCAGGGGCAATATCACTATGCCCCACTATGGCGGACTTACTTAAACTTGGATAGGCCTTTTGAAGCGCCAAAACCGCCAAGGCTAACGCCTCATACTGACTAGCCGTATAGGCGATATGATCCGCACCTTCCAACTCAATCCCAATCGAAAAATCATTACAATTTTCACGCCCATCAAAACAGGACACACCCGCGTGCCAAGCGCGCTGGTTAAAATCGACAAACTGAATCACATCACCATTACGTCGAATAAATAAATGCGATGAAACTTTTAGCCCATCTATGCCTTGATAATAAGGGTCTTCTTGCGGGTTAAGTTGGTTGGTAAAAAGCTGCTCTACCCCCATTCCACCAAATTCATCAGGCGGTAAACTAATGCCATGCACCACAATCAATTCAGGTACCAGGCCTGGTGGTCGCGGTTCAAAATTCGGGCTCGCAATCCATTTAGCTTCTTCTAATCGGCCGTTTTGCGGATTCACATGCATGGTTTTCAATTGGCTTTCATCCTTTCACACTCCGCCAGGGCTGGGTTTTTGGTGTATAATTATGGGGTTATTTTCGCACTCTATTTAAACATTTTAAAGTAAACACCTCACAGCCTATGGATCAATTTTTTAAGGATTTAACCGCGTGCGTGCGTTTTGCGCTACAAGAAGACCTGGGACATGCTGACCTGACAGCGGATTTAATTGACCCGCAAACTCAAGCCCATGCCCGCATTCTATGCCGCGAAGACGCGATTGTTTGCGGTCGACCTTGGTTTGATGAGGTGTTTCATCAACTTGACCCTAGCCTCACCATTCATTGGCATTGTAAAGAAGGCGATAGGGTTAAAGCGGATCAATTGTTATGCGAAATTACCGGCAATGCACGCAAAATATTGACCGGTGAGCGCACCGCTTTGAATTTTTTACAAACCCTCTCAGCGACGTCTACGGTTACCTCGCGTTATGTAGCGGAGCTTAGCGGACAAAAAACCCGCCTGCTTGATACCCGAAAAACTCTGCCAGGCTTGAGACTTGCGCAGAAATACGCCGTAAAATGTGGCGGTGGTCAAAACCACCGTTTTGGTTTGTATGATGCAATTTTGATTAAAGAAAATCATATCATTGCTTGTGGTGACTTAACCCAAGCGGTAACACGCGCCAAACAACAACACCCAGGGGTGTCAGTCGAAGTTGAAACCGAAAACCTAGCGGAAGTCGAACTGGCGGTAGCGGCGCAAGCCGATATTATTATGCTGGATAACTTTAGTTTGATTGAAATTGAGCAGGCCGTCAAATTAGTAGCTGGACGCGCCAAACTCGAAGCTTCTGGCAATGTCGAGATCGCTCAACTCAAAACCCTCGCCAATACCGGAGTAGACTTTATTTCCACTGGTGCCATTACCAAGCATATTCAAGCCATCGATTTGTCGATGCGCTTTGAGTTTATATAATTCGGTGGTTTTTACTATTTCCGCTCAAGTGTCAGATAAAGTAATTAAGGTTTAAGAATGGATCATTCAGGTCAAGATCATATTTTATTAATGGTAGTCATGCTTCTGGGTCTGGCCGTATTAACCGTTTCTTTATCCAGACGCCTGCACATGCCCCCCATCCTTAGCTATATCATTGTCGGCATTATTGTTGGACCGGGTGTATTGGGTTTAATTGAGAACAAGGCCAGCACCCTATTCCTGGCTGAAATCGGCATCGTCTTTTTATTATTCTCAATCGGATTAGAATTCTCGTTAGCGCAAATGAAAGCCATGCGAAATCTGGTGTTTGGGTTGGGCGCATTACAAGTATTTGTCACCGGCGGTGTTGTATTTTTAATCGCACAGGCCTTTGGGCTAGACACCAACACAAGCATCGTGATTGCCAGTGCCTTCGCCTTATCATCCACCGCGATTGTCATTAAACAGCTCACCGAACAAGGTGAAATCCAATCTCGTCACGGTCGTAGCGCTATTGGTATGTTGATTTTCCAAGATATTATTGCGATTCCGTTACTGATTTTAATTCCCGCCTTGGCACTCACACAATCGGATATTTCTCTTGGCTCGGCGCTCGGCATGTCGTTTTTGAAAGGCCTATTTGTCGTTATTTTGATGCTGTTATTAGGCCGTTATGTGTTACGCCCGCTCTTTAACGAAGTGGCCTCTGCCAAGTCCACCGAGCTCTTTATGTTAACCGTGTTGTTTGTCGCGCTCGGTTCAGCTGCTTTAACCGAAGAAATCGGTTTATCTTTAACTTTGGGCGCGTTTTTAGCCGGCATGATGCTGGGCGAAACCGAATATCGCCACCAAATTGAAGCGGATATTCGCCCTTTCCAAGACGTATTATTAGGTCTGTTTTTTATTACCGTAGGCATGATGATTGCCCCGATGGTGATTTACGAAAATCTGTTGATGGTGCTAAGTATCACATTTGGCATTATGCTTCTTAAAGCCTTGATTATTTTTGGTTTAATGCGGTTTGTGTTCAGAAAACCAGGGGGCGTATCCATTCGTTCTGCGATTACACTAGGTCAAGTAGGCGAATTTGGTCTAGTCATCATGACGCTTGGTTTTACCTACAATCTTCTGCCAACCGAGGTTGGCCAAATTCTTTTATCTTCTGCTGTATTAAGCATGATGGCCGCCCCGCTTTTAGTGAAGTTTAATGGACGCTTAACCAACTTCATCAGTATCGGTTACAACGTTGAACGCAAACAAATGGAAAGTGCGATTGAGCAAGATACCGAATACCTAAAAGACCATGTTATTTTGTGTGGTTTTGGGCGTGTAGGCCAAACCACTAAACGATTTTTGACCAACGCCAACTTTCCGTTTGTGGCGCTCGATCTCGATATATCCCGCATCAAAGAGGCGCAACTTGCGGGTGAACCGGTTTATTATGGCGATGCCGCCAAGGCGGATATTCTGCATTCCTGCAAAATAGATAAAGCCAAAGTTATCATCATCACCTATCACGACCACCACGTTTCGCTAAAAACACTGAACGCGATTCGTCAGATTCGTAGTGATATTCCAGTTTTGGTTAGAACCCAAGATGATAGTCATCTACAAGAATTCTTGGATGCGGGTGCGACCGAAGTGATTCCAGATATTTTCGAATCCAGCATCATGTTGTCTTCGCACCTGCTATTAATGCTCGGGCATCCGGCCAGCCAAGTGCTTAAAGAAACCCGTAAAGCGCGTGAAGACCGTTATAGTCTGCTTGCCAACTTCTATGCCGGTGAATCCGACATCCGAACCGGCGCACCGCAAATACAAGGCGGGATTATTCATGCCGTCAGCTTAGATGAGAATGCATTTGCAATCGGGAAACGCTTAAAAGAAATCGATTTTGCCGAAAATGGCGTGCATGTTGATGCGGTAAAACGCGGCTCGGTACGTGGCGAAAATCCCGATGAAAACACCCGCCTACGTACTGAGGACACGGTTATTATCTCAGGTCTACCGGAAGCGGTCGAAAAAATGGATAGCATTTTAAAGCAAGGTTATTAATAAACCGGCGCATTAGAAACAACCTAACCACCAGGCCTGGTGGTTAATCCTATTTATCGGATTCGGCTTTTGCTTCCAACCAAATCAAACTCGCCATTCGGCCAGTTTGGTTGTCTCTACGGTAAGAATAAAAACGTGTGGAATCGGCGTAGGAACATAAGCCGGATTGAGTGATAATTTCGATGCCGTGAAAACGTAATATCTGTTCGGCCATTGCGGCCAGATCGGCCAACCATTTCTGGCCGTGTGGCTGAAAATAGTCAGTAAATAATGGGTATTTTTGGATAAAGGCTTGACGGACTTCATCACCCACTTCAAAAAACGCGGCTGAAATCGCCGGGCCAATCCAAGCCTGCCAGCTATCGTCACCAGCCCTGGTGATACATTGGTTTAAACTGGTTTCAATAATACCGTCCACCAAACCCCGCCAACCGGCATGAATCGCACACACCCTCTTGCCGTTGGTTAAAAGTATGGGTAAACAATCCGCTGTCATAACACTAAGCACCAGGCCGGGTTGATCGGTCCAAATGGCATCCGCTGTGGGTATTTGCTGAGGAGTATGATCAACATACAAACAATTGGTGGTGTGTTGCTGATCTAGCCAAACAATGGCCGATTGTTTGAGTTTTTGGGCTAGAAGCTGTCGATTTTGGCTAACCGCTTGCGGATCATCTTCAACATGATAGGCAAGATTGAGCGAATCATAAGGCGGCAAGCTAACGCCACCTTGACGTGTAGTGGTAAAGGCTTGCACTGAAGCAACTTTTGGCCAGTTCGGTTTGATCAGTGGCAAATCAATCGTCTGGGATATCATCATCCGTTACCCACTCGACCTCAACGTCGTAATCGTAATCAAACTCATCGTAGGCGTTATTGCGGTTGGCAATAAAATCAACTTGGTCGTCACGCAGTATATCAATTAACAATGCCATATCGTCTGGCATTGGCGCTTTCCATTTTAGGATTTTGCCGGTTTCTGGATGCGTCAGACTTAACACACCTGCGTGAAGTGCTTGGCGTTTGAAGTTGCGTAATAACTCAACGAATTCGGGCATCATTTGTTTTGGAATACGCAAACGTTGGCCATAAACCGGGTCGCCCAATAATGGAAAACCTAAATACGCCATGTGGACACGAATTTGGTGAGTGCGGCCGGTTTCTAAACTGACTTTAACATGCGTATGCGCACGAAACTTTTCGGCGACACGATAATGACTCACCGCCGGTTTTCCGCCGGAGGTACGCACGGCCATACGTTTTCGATCATGCACATGACGACCAATCGGTTTATTAATGCTGCCGCCGGAAATCATATTGCCGACCACTAGGGCATCGTAAACGCGTTCGACATCGTGACGTTGTAGCTGATCGACTAAATGTGTTTGCGCTTGTAAGGTTTTGGCCACCACCATTAAGCCGGACGTATCTTTATCCAGACGGTGAACAATACCCGCACGCGGCACTTCGCGTAAAGCGGGCGCATAATAAAGCAAGGCGTTCATAACCGTGCCATCTGGATTACCCGCACCCGGATGAACCACCAGGCCTGCAGGCTTATTGATGACGAGAATTGCATTATCTTCGTAAACAATATCTAGTTCAATCGGCTGGGCTTCGATGTCGGTTTCATCTTCGCTTAACACATTGACCAACACCTGCTCGCCACCTAAAACAATATGGCGTGGTTTTGTGATGACTTTACCATCCAGTGTCACGGCCCCCTGCTTTAGCCAACTTTGCAATCGGCTACGCGAATATTGTGAAAACTCACTCGCTAACACGGCATCCAAACGGGCTCCCATGTGTGCGGCTGAAATTTTTGCGGACAGGGTCTGACTACTCAAGCGAACATCCTTATTGTGTGATACTATTTCTTGATTATTTTGGCTCATATTGTAACCGAGAACCTATGTTAAGAACGCTTTCACTGTTAATCTTTACCAGCTTTTTTATCACCCTCACCTCTGGCTGTTCATCCTTACTGATTAAACCCGAATCTGAGTGGACGGTTGAAGAGTTCTACGAAAAGGCTAAAAATGAGTTTGATAGTAGCCAGTGGAGCATGGCGATTGAGTACTATGAGAAGCTTAAAGCCAACTTTCCTTATGGCGTGTACGCCGAGCAATCTTACCTAGAACTTGCCTACTCTTATTATCGTTATGACGAACCGCAATCGGCTATTCGTGAGTTAGAAGAGTTTATTCGACTTTATCCGCGCCACAGCCGATTAGATTATGCCTATTATTTAAAGGCTGTGGCGACGGACTCCATTAACCAAAGCTGGTTGGATAAGTTTATCACTGACCCGGCTAACCGCGATGCCAAATCGTCTCGTGAGGCCTATCGCGCTTACCAAGAAGTGATTGAGAAGTTTCCTGACAGCGCCTATGCCAAACCATCTCAGCAACGTTTAATTATTCTGACCAACCGTTTAGCACGTGGCCAACTACAGATAGCCGAATATTATTTTAAACGCAAAGCCTATATGGCCGCCGCTACCCGCGCCAAACAATTGCTTGAAGATTACCCATTGGCTCAGACCAATTTAAAAGCCTTAAAACTGCTGAAAACATCTTATGAAAAGCTAGGCATGCAAGGTAATGCGGATAGTGTTCAAGCTGTTATCGACCAAAACACTTGATTAAAACCAGGCACCAGGCCTGGTGGTTCTTAAATTAATTCAGAATAGATACGATTGATTAGTTTCTGGCTTGTGTCTCATCAAACACAACTTGGTTACTGACAATTTTATCACCGCTTATTAGATCTCGCGGCAATTGAAACATTAACGCTGGATCAAGCCGCACATTAAACCAACTCATCCCCCAATGTAAATGCGGCCCGGTCGCTCGCCCAGTTGCGCCCATAGTGGCGACCAATTGACCGCGCTCAACCACTTCACCTTCTTTAACCAACATGTCTTCCAGGTGCATAAAACCAGAACGTAGGCCATAACCGTGATCAATAAATATCGTATTACCGCTTAACTCCATCGACTCAGCTAAGGTAATTTGGCCGGAGGCTGGCGCATAAATCGGTGTGCCGGTTTTACTGGCGATATCAACCCCCATGTGTGGCGCACGTGCATGACCGTTTAAGATACGCTGACTGCCGTATACGCCAGTAATCCAACCTTCTGCAGGCCAATCAAAGCCGTTTTGAAAATACGGCATATTTAAATACACCTTGCGTGCTTGCGCCGCCTTTTGCGCATCGGCTCGGATTTTTTTCAAGGTCGCTTCGTCCGGCGTAACATGTTTAGAAGGCAAGCCATTAATACGTTGAATCTGATAATCTCGCTGTGCCACTTTCAATTCATGTTGTTGAGTTTGACCATTTGGAGGCGTGACGGTTAAGCGCACATTCGGTTGCGCATCACGCGAAAACGCGATTAACGCTAAACCTTCTGAATCCGCTGTAAAACGGCGTTTTTCGAACTCAATTTTACTGTTAGGCTCGACTTTGAGCTGAACCCAAGCACCCTGTGCTAACGTGCCCTTGACTTCTAACGCCAATACGCTTGACGATAGTAAACACCCCATACTCATGAGCGCCCAGGTTTTCAGTTGATTAAGCTTCATTCGTCACTCCTAATAATTCATCAATAGCTTGATTCGCCAAGCCATCAACGGTTTCGTTTTCCATATGTCCGCTGTGACCTTTTACCCAATGCCAGTCCACTTTGTGTCCTTGCATGGCTTGTTCGAGTTGTTGCCATAAATCTTGATTTTTAACTGGCTGATTACTGGCGGTTTTCCAGCCGCGTTTTTTCCAGTTCGCCATCCATTGGGTTATGCCATTTTTGACGTACTGTGAATCGGTGGTGATGGCCACCTGACAAGGGCGCTTGAGCGATTTAAAAGCTTGAATCGCCGCCATTAACTCCATACGATTGTTAGTGGTATCGGGCTCCGCGCCTTTTAAGTGTTTTTCTTGCCCTTTAAACCTGAGTAAAACGCCCCAACCGCCAGGTCCTGGATTTCCGCGGCAACCACCATCGGTAAAAATTTCAACTATTTGCAAAACCTATCCTCTAACTTATTATTCAAGATTTACCCTTTAGGTTGGCTCTAATGTTTTGTTTGCTATGGTGACGATCACATGATGCCACGGCCTGGGGTTTTCGCAGTGGTAACCAGTTTGCTAACTTCCAATTCAACCCTACCGGTGTCGGTGTCACCACACGTTTTTTGGCGACGATAATATAAACATTGCCAAAATGAACGCCTATGCGTTCTAACCAGCTTTCAAAACGTTCAACATTCAACCAAAACCAAGAGTCTAAACGTTCGCTACGTTGTTTAAAGCACGAAATTGGGCCATGCTGTGCAACCTGAATGTCATAACCTAATAAATTCAACCAATCAATAATGCGGTGCATTTTAATTAAATTAGCCTGTTTAAGGCCTTTGCGTGCCCCGCTAAAATAGCTACGTAGCAGGCTGCAACCATAAGGATTAAAGCCTGATATCATTAACACGCCCTCGGCCATTAACATTCGATCCACTTGACGCACTAAATGATACGGATCGGCGACGGACTCCAAACTATGCGGCATAAACACCACATCTAAACTATCCTCTTTAAAGGGCAAAAAATCCAGATCAGCGAGTACTTGAAGGTCGCTAATCGAAGGGTTAACCTGATTATCTAACACCACCTTGGTTTTTATGCGACTGGTCTGTAATAAGCTTTGGCGTGATGCTTGACCGACTTGCACCAAATAATAACCAAACAAACGCGGCATCTCTTTTTCCACCAGCACGCGCTCTTGTTCAAATAATGCTTGACCCATTGGTGTATCAAACCAATCCTTCAAGAAACGTTGAAACTGGATGTCCGAATTCAACTTGCCCCCTTTCGCTCTACCGCTTAATTTCGCGAACTTAAAGTGAATTTATCCTCACTTACAAACAAAACTTAGGTTTACACAACGCCATTGAAAGACTTAAAATTTACCAAATGATTAATTATATCGTATTGTAACAACCAGGCCTGGTGAATCCTAGCGTTACCCCACCCACTTAATGTAAGCGAGCTAACCATGCAAGTACAAGGCTTAGAAGCACTGTCAGACAACTATATTTGGATCATCTCAGAACAAAAAAATATCTGGGTGGTTGATCCCGGTGAAAGCCAACCTCTGCTTAATTTGATTGAGCAAAACCAGTGGCAGCTGCAAGGCATTTTGTTAACACATCACCACTGGGATCACACCAATGGGGTAGAAGATTTATTGGCCGCATTCCCAAAAGCACGCGTATATGCAGGTCAATTGACCAATAAAACTTACATTACAGACTCTTTAAAACAAGGCGACCAAATTAATGTAGCAGGTGCAACCTTAACTGTTTTAGAAACCCCTGGCCACACACTGGATCATATCGCGTATTTTAACGATCAAGTTTTATTTTGTGGTGATACTTTATTTGCCGGAGGTTGTGGTCGTGTATTTGAAGGTACACCAGAACAAATGACCGACTCGCTGCTAAAACTTCGAGCTATAAAACAAGATGTTGAGGTTTATTGTGGTCATGAGTACACCTTAGCCAATATGAACTTTGCGGCCATCGCTGAACCTGATAATTCGGATATTTTGGCGCGTCGTGATCAAGTACGAGTCGACACACTAGCGAAAAAACCATGCGTACCATCAAAATTATCACTTGAAAAACACACTAATCCTTTTTTACACTTTGATCAAACACCATTATCAGTTAATATTGCACAGCATTGTGGGCTGGAATCACATAAAATGACACCGTCAAGACTATTTGCTGAATTACGCGCTTGGAAAGACGCACTGGATGCTACCGGTGAACTCGATGAATAACTAAATAAATGTTGCTACTTAATTACATGATGATAACCCGCCTAAAAACCACTTTATTACGTTTAAGCTTTTTGTCTTTCGCGTTAATTATTGGCGGCTGTGAAAGCTTAAATCAAGCTTCGACCTCGCCTGAAAACCCTGAACATATCGTCAATAGCGACATTCTCATCCCGACTGATCCCACCTTAGACCAAGCCGAGGCCGAATTTGAAAAGTCCATCCTAAGTGAAATTGAACCCTTTCCGTTAAAGCTTGCTGAACCTCTCCCCCACACAGAAATTTGGGATGAGCTAGCCGATCAGTTCCACTTAATCGAACAACACCACGACGGTTTTCAAGATTATTTAGCTTTCTATCTTAATAACACCAAGCATTTAGAACGTGTTTCGGTTCGCGCTCAGCCTTACTTATATTTCATCATGGATGAAATCCGCAATCGTGAGATGCCTTATGAAATCGCGATGTTGCCAGTAATTGAAAGTGCTTTTTACCCTTATGCCCGTTCCAGCAAACGTGCTGGTGGCTTGTGGCAGTTCATTCCAAGCACTGGTCGCATTTACGGTTTAAAGCAGGACTGGTGGTTTGATGGTAGACAAGATGTGTACATGAGTACCCATGCCGCACTGGATTTTTTACAAAGCCTATATAAACTCAACAACGAAGATTGGTTGTTAGCTTTTGCTTCATATAACGCGGGTTATGGCCGTATTCAGCAAGCTACCGCACGCTTAAAACGTAATCAACCGAATGCCGAAATTAATTATTGGACGATTCGTCCTTATTTACCACGCGAAACTCGTCATTATGTACCGCAATTATTAGCCGTCAGCTACCTAATTAAGAATCGCGAAAAGTATAATTTGGCGATTCAAGACGTTCCCAATGAACCCTACTTGACCTACATTGAACTTGACCGCCAAATGGATTTAAACAAGGCGGCTGAGTTAGCTGGTTTGTCAAAAGAAATGATGAAACACTTGAACCCTGGTTATTTAAAAAGTGTTACCCCGCCTGACGGCCCACATCACCTATTGATACCTAATTCTCATAAACAAGCCTTTGAACAAAAACTCGCTGAAAATAGCAACGATATTTTTAATATCCGCTGGCAACGTCATCAAATTGTGACGGGCGACAGCTTAGGTACGATTGCTCAACGCTATAGTACGTCGATTGGTGAAATCCGTCGTCTTAACAATCTAAAAGGCAATATGATTCGAGCGGGACGCACCTTGTTAATTCCGATCCCAGCTTCGCAAGCTCATAAGCATACCCAATTCGCTCAGAACACCCAAAATGATGAATCAGACAATAAAAGTTTCCGCACTCATTACGTTCAGCGCGGTGAATCTCTTTGGACGATCTCCAACTATTATGGGTTAGATACGTCGAAATTAGCGCAATGGAACAATTTAAATCCTCGCGCGCCAATTAGAGTGGGACAGCGTTTAGAAATTCGCAGCAATAAATACGGCCACACCGTGCAACATACGGTAAAAGATGGTGAAAGCTTATGGCTAATCGCTCGCCGCTACCAAGTCACCATTCGTGATTTAACGCGCTGGAATAAAATTAGCAGTTCGAATACGTTACGTCCCGGTACAGAATTAACCATTTGGCGTTCTGGTCCACCTGACCAATACACCGTTCAACGTGGGGATACCTTATGGGATATTGCACGTGCGTTTAATATAAATAGCGAAAGCTTAAAAAAACTCAACAAGCTTTCACAAAATGAATATTTAAGACCAGGACAAGTGTTACGTATCCCAAATGATAGCTAGCCTAGCTCGCACATATTTAATCTTACACGTCCCTTTACTCATCGGGATCGGTCTTTTTTTTGGGCTATTTTCAACCGCTCCGCAAGCTCAAAACCTAACCCCAGAACAACAACAATTTTTAGAGGCGATGGATTACATCAATAGCGGAGACCGACTCCAAGTCGCTAACCTGAAAGCCCTACTACAAGACCACCCGCTTTATCCGCAACTACTTTACCAAGATACCCTTAAAAACTTTGACCGCACACCTGATTTAGCTATCCGACAATATTTTGAGCGTTACCAGCACCTTGCTTTGTCCCACAGTTTACGCAACCATTGGATCAACTACTTGGGCGAACAAGAACGCTGGGACTTATTAATTAAGCACCCACAAGACAATCCTAACCTGTTAGAGCAGTGTTACTTTATGCGTGCTCAACTTGAATACCAATCCATTAGCATCAACGCACTACGGCAGTTTTGGCTTCAACAGCTTAAACTACCAACCGCATGTCAACCCATAGAAAATCAATTAATTAGCTCAGGCGAATTGCCGGGCTGGCTAATTTGGCAAAAAATTGACCTCGCTATGCAGCGAGGACAACTCAGCGTCGCGCGATCACTTATGTCTTATTTATCACCGACCGATCAAGATGCGCTAAATCATTGGATTGAATACTATCGGAAACCACAAAAACTTATTCGACAGCTACCCAACCAAGCCAGCGCATTTATCAACCGAAAAATTTTTTTACAGGCACTTGAAAGGCTCGCTAATCGTCAACCTGAGGCGGCTTTTCAATTGTTAAGCCTTCATAAAGAACGTTATCGGATCCACCCCGATGAGCAACATCAAATTCAACGCACCATTAGCTTACGTTACGCCTATCGCAATGCGCCTGAGGCCAAGTCGCATCTGAACTCGCTCCACCAATATAGCGGCGATAGTGATACCTTGCGCTGGCAAGCCCAAATTGCGCTACGACAATCGGACTGGGCGCAGCTTCTCAGCACAATTGGTCTAATGCCTGAGCATGAACAAAACCAACCTAAATGGCGATATTGGACGGCTCGCGCACTCGATAAACAACAGGCATCGGGCGCGGCACAAACCATTTATCAGTCTTTAGCTCAACAACGACACTACTATGGATTTCTGGCCGCTGACCAGTTAGGACTGAACTATCAACTTCATCAAACCCAACCTGCCTCTGAATTAAGTACAAAACAACTACACAAGAAGTATCCTTCTTTAGCTCTCATTCAAGAGCTTTTGAATATCGGTTGGACAGTGAATGCCCACAGGGAATGGCAACATTTAATTCGTCAAGCAGACGTGCATGACATCCAGGCGATCGCTCAAATTGCGAGCGAATGGCAACAACATAATTTTGTCATTCGCGCTTTAGCCCAAGCCAAACAATGGGATCAGCTTGAGCTTCGCTTTCCAACTCCATACAAAGGGCCTGTAATCCAGAATGCGAGCAAAAATAATATTGAAGCCGCTTGGATTTACAGCATTATACGACGCGAAAGCGCCTACCAAACACATGCCAAGTCCTCCGCAGGAGCGGTTGGATTAATGCAATTAATGCCCGGCACTGCACAATATATGGGCAAAAAAATTGGTTATACCCGCCAACAATATCGAAACCTACTGGATGCAAACTCCAACATTGAACTAGGTAGTGCCTATTTAGCTTATCTATTGGAACGTTATAACGGTCATTTAGTCATGGCCACGGCTGCCTATAACGCAGGGCCTAAACGTGTTGATTATTGGATAAAAGGCCATCACAACCTTGAGGCCGATCAATGGGTGGATTCGATCCCATTTAGTGAAACCAGAAAGTATGTAAAGGCCATCATGGAATATAAAGTGGTATTTGAAACTCTACTGGGTCAACAACCGCAAAAACTGCAAAGCTTAATGCGGCCCATCTCTTCACCTAACGACCAGCAAGCGGCCCTTGATTAATCATCACAATTCGACCACCCAATCTGCTTTTCGACAGACGAAAAAAAACCCGGCTCAATATTTGGCCGGGTTTAAATAGTATCTCAATTAAAAGATAACTAAAGGAGGATACTCATGAAGAAACATGAATGTGCGCATTGTATAAAAAGTTTAACAAGCTGTCAAATAAATTTTATATCAACATAAGTTCGATCTATATAAGATTACGCTTATTATGCTTTTCCGACCCTTTTTGTCTCCTAGTTTTACTGGCGACGCCAACTGGTGCCTTGCGCCGAATCTAATAATTCCACGCCATCAGCCAATAATTGATCTCGAATCTGGTCCGACCTAGCCCAGTTTTTATCTTGTCTGGCTTGAGCTCGTTCGGCAATTAAAGCTTCAATATCCGCATCCGATAGTCCATCCAGAGCTTCACCCGCTGTGCCTTTAAAAAAGTCTTCTGGGGTCTGCATTAACAAACCTAATCGATTTGCCAAGCTTTGCAGAAGCGCCACTAGATCGGCTTGTTTGGTTTTATTAACTTCTTTAACCAATTCAAACAATACGGAGATCGCCAAAGGCGTATTAAAATCGTCTTCCATTGCGGCATTGAAACGAGTTTCAAACTCGGTATCTTTCGCCACCAGGCCTGGTGCTTGAGCCTCTAAAGCCGTATACAAACGTGCCAAATTGGTTTTGGCAGCTTGTAGGTTTTCCTGTGAATAATTTAACGGACTACGATAGTGACTCGACAGTAAGAAATAACGAATTACTTCCGGGTGGTAGTCTTTTAGAACTTCACGAATGGTGAAAAAATTATTTAATGACTTGGACATTTTTTCATCATCGACTCGCACAAAACCAACATGCATCCAAGTGTTTACATAATGTTGTCCGCCGTGAGCACATTCGGATTGGGCAATCTCATTTTCGTGGTGAGGAAATTGTAAATCCATGCCGCCACCATGAATATCTAAATGCTCACCCAAACACTGTTCCGACATGGCTGAACATTCTATATGCCAACCCGGCCGGCCATCGCCCCACTCCGAATCCCAAGCCGGTTCGTCTTGTTTTGAAGCTTTCCACAAAACAAAGTCCATTGGATTTTGTTTGTGCGGGTTAATCTCAACACGCGCACCCGCCTCTAAGTCCTCTTGTTTTTTGCCAGACAAACGCCCATAGGATTCAAAAGACGTGACCTTAAAATACACATCGCCGTTATCCGCGGCATAAGCATGACCTTTATCGATCAAGGTTTTCACCATGGTTTTGATGGCGTCAATATAATCGGTCGCGCGTGGTTCTTCATCTGGGCGCAGCACATTTAACGCGGCTTCATCTTCATGCATCGCATCAATAAAGCGTTCTGTTAAAGATTGCACCGATTCTTTATTTTCGAGCGCGCGTTTGATGATTTTATCGTCGATATCGGTAATGTTGCGCACGTATTTAACATCTAAACCCAGTGCACGTAACTGACGAACCACCGTATCAAACACCACCATCACGCGCGCATGGCCGATATGACAAAAGTCGTACACGGTTACACCGCAGACATAGATGCCAACTTTTCCTGGCACAATCGGTTTAAACTCTTGTTTTTGTCGGCTCTCAGTATTGTAAATTTGTAAACTCATAATCTATCCGTTTTGGGTGTTTGACTGATGTTTAGCGATAAAACGTTCAAGATCAGCCTGGCTAATATTTGGTTTGCTCACTCCAGGTATCTCTTAAACCGACCGTGCGATTAAACACCAGGCCTGGTTGTTTATTGTCGCGACAGAAATAACCTTCACGTTCAAACTGATAGGCTAATTCCGGTACGGCATCGGCCAAGCTTGGTTCAACAAAACCTTGTTTAATCACCAATGACTCAGGATTTAAAACGGCTTCAAAATCTTCGGCCTTACCCGGGTTAGGTACATTAAATAAGCGATCGTATAAATAAAACTCAGCCGGCACAGCTTTGCTGGCTTCAACCCAGTGAATCACACCTTTAACTTTGCGGCCATCCGCTGGGTTTTTGCCTAAGGTATCTGGATCGTAGCTACAGTAAATCGTTTTAAGTTCACCTTGTTCATCATTTTCAAAACGTTCAGCTTTAATCACATACGCGTTACGCAAACGCACTTCCTTGCCTAATACTAAACGCTTAAAATGTTTATTGGCTTCTTCACGGAAATCCTCTCGGTCAATATAGACTTCGCGCCCAAACCAAATTTCACGCTTGCCCATGTCTTCATTTTGAGGATGAATTGGCGCTTGAATAGGCTCAACTTGGTTTTCCGGGTAATTTTCTATCACCAGCTTGACGGGATTTAACACCGCCATGGAGCGTGGCGCATGCACATTTAAGTCATCGCGTACTGCCGCTTCTAAAATGCTCATCTCAGTAAAACTATCGACTTTACTCACGCCAATTCGATCAGCAAAACTTCGAATCGAAGTAGGCGTGTAACCACGGCGGCGCAAACCCGAAATGGTTGGCATACGAGGATCGTCCCAGCCAGTGACCATACGATCATTCACTAATTGATGCAATTTGCGCTTTGACATCACCGTGTATTCTAGATTTAGACGCGAAAACTCGTACTGACGCGGACGCGTGGCACTCGGCAAGGTGATATTATCCAGAATCCAGTCGTATAAACGACGATTATCTTGGAACTCCAAAGTGCATAACGAATGCGTCACCCCTTCAATCGCATCCGAAATACAATGCGCGAAGTCATACATAGGATAAATACACCAAGCATCACCAGTTTGGTGATGTGCTTGAAAACGAATTCGATACAAAATCGGATCACGCATACACATAAAGGGCGAGGCCATATCTATTTTGGCGCGTAAGACACACTCGCCTTCTTTAAACTCGCCCGCGCGCATTTTTTCTAACAGGTTGCGATTTTCATCAACGGACGTGTCGCGATATGGACTTGCTTTACCCGGCTCGGTTAAAGTGCCTCGATATTCGCGCTGCTGCTCGGCATTAAGGAAACACACATACGCCAACCCTTTCCCCACCAGTTCCAAAGCGTACTGATAAAAGGATTCAAAATAATTCGAACTATAACGAATCTCACCCGACCATTCATAACCCAACCAGGCCACATCACGCTGAATAGACCCCACGTATTCTAGGTCTTCTTTTTCTGGATTCGTATCGTCAAAACGCAGATTACACTGACCTTGATAATCTTCCGCTAGGCCAAAATTAAGGCAAATTGACTTGGCGTGGCCAATATGAAGATAACCATTCGGCTCAGGCGGGAAACGAGTTTGAATGCTTTTATGCAACCCGCTTGCAAGGTCTTCATCAATTATATTGCGAATAAAATTAGTGGCGCGTTCACCTGCTTCAGCCTGACTCATCGACAAAATCCATGTATGTTGAAAAATAGTGAGCCATTATAACATTCCTATTTCGCCTTAACACGGCCTTAGATGCAGTTCCTTGCTGAGTTGATCAATGGTAAAATGCCCACAATTCCATCTGATTTAAGGATCTAATCATGTCAAAGTTAGTGTTACGCATCGGGTTCGTATTAAGCCTGCTTTTCACCCCTTTTATATCCGTTCACGCCGAAAACCCACGTGTACTGATGGAAACCAGTCATGGTGCAATGATTATCGAACTTTACCCAGAAGACGCGCCTGAAACCGTTGAAAACTTTTTAGCTTATGTCAAAAGTGGTTTTTATGAAGGCACCATTTTTCATCGTGTGATTCGTAATTTTATGATTCAAGGCGGTGGCTTTGATGAAAATATGAAACAAAAACCGACTTTAAAGCCGATTCAAAACGAAGCGGACAATGGCTTACAAAACAAAATTGGTACGATTGCGATGGCACGCACCAGTGATCCGCATTCCGCCACGGCTCAATTTTTCATCAACGTCGCCAATAACAGTTCGCTCGACTTTCGCGAAAAAACTACCCGCGCTTATGGATATACCGTATTTGGTCGTGTGGTTGAGGGCATGAGAACGGTCAACGAAATCCGTAATATGCCAACGGGTCGTAAAATGGGACATCAAGATGTGCCTTTACAGCCGGTTGTAATTCAGAAAGTACGTCAAATTCGTTAAAAATTATTTTAATAAGCGTTAATAGACCAACCACCAGGCCTGGTGGTTACACCTACAAAAGGAAGTTAAAACATGACACAGGTTGTTTTTCATACCACACTGGGCGACATCACCATTGAAGTCGATCACAAAAACGCACCGATGAGCGCGGCTAATTTTGTGCAATACGCTGAAGACGGATTTTATAACGGCACCATATTTCACCGCATTATCCCAAACTTTGTAGTGCAAGGTGGCGGCTTAGAGCCTGGCATGGAAAACAAAACCACACGTGCGCCGATTGAAAACGAAGCCGACAATGGCATTAAAAACCTGAAAGGTTCGTTATCTATGGCGCGCACCATGGACCCAAACTCGGCAACCTCACAGTTTTTTATCAATCTTAAAGATAACGACTTTTTAGACCATACGACTAAAACACCACAAGGTTGGGGTTACGCGGTATTTGGCCGCATTATTGATGGGATGGATGTGGTCGAAAATATGGCCAAGGTGGCCACTACTAGCCGCCAAGGTCATCAAGATGTACCGGTTGAAGATATTTTGGTGGAAAACACCACGGTTAAATCGGCAGAATAAGCTTTGGTCACTCGCCCTTCCCTTAGCTATGTTCTGGCTGACGTTCATCTTCAGCCAGAACATCATCACCCAATCAATCAAGCGTTTCTAAACTTCATTAGACAACAAGCGCCACAAGCTAATTCGGTTTATATTCTAGGCGACTTGTTTGAAACGTGGATGGGTGACGATCTCAGTCTTCCACTCTATCAAACCGAAATCAGCGCGCTTAAAACGCTTACGGACTCGGGAACAAAACTTTACATAGGTTATGGAAATCGAGACTTTTTGATGCGCCAAGCCTTTTGGCAAGCCACAGGAGCTGAGTTTATAGAAGACGAGACCCTAACACGGATTGAGGACGTGGACTGTTTGCTGTTGCATGGTGACAGTTTATGCACCGATGACAAGGGGTATCAGCGCATGCGTCACTGGTTCCGTAAACCTTGGATACAGTGGTTATTTTTACACTTACCTAAAAAAACTCGACTTAAAATCGCCCAAAAACTACGTCAACAATCGGGCAACCAAGCACAAAACAAACCGGCCAACATTATGGATGTTTCCAGTCAAGCCGTTACAGACTTGTATGCACGGCACCCTAAAATTGAGCATGTTATTCATGGACATACTCATCGACCGGCTCACCACTGCCTGAAAATTGGCGATATTGAAAAGCAACGTTGGGTACTAGGCGATTGGCGACCTGAAGCCCAAATCATCAAAATCAGCAACCAGCAAATTAGCTTAGTTAAGTTAAATTAAAAACCGACTTCCTATGCTATGACCTTAAATCTTTTGTTCAGCCTTAGCTGCAGCGGCTATTTTTTGCTCGTCTTGCACTGGCTTCAATAGATTTAACTCACCTTCTGAACGCGCAATCACGACCGCACCGACCGAGTCACTAAATATATTCACCGATGTGCGCATCATATCTAATAAACGATCCACCACCAGTAAAATGCCCAAGGCCTCAATAGGCAGGCCTACCGCCATCAAAATAACACTAATTGCGACCAAACTGGCCGATGGAATGCCCGCGACACCAATAGAAGTTGCCAAGGCAAGCATCACCACCAATAACTGCTGCGTCCAGCTTAAATCAACACCAAACAGCTGAGCAATAAACAAAACCGCCACACATTCATACAAAGCGGTGCCATCCATGTTAACTGTCGCCCCTAAAGGAAGTACAAAACTGGATACACGATTCGATACCCCGGCACGCTTTTCGACATTGGATATGGTCACCGGCAAGGTGGCTGATGATGAGCTCGTTGAAAACGCGGTTAAAAGTGCTGGGAACATAGCTCGGTAGTGCAACCAGGGATTTTGAACGCGCCCGACAAACTTTAAAATTAAGCTCATTACGACAAAAAAGTGTAACGCCAGTGCTAAACAGACCGTGACAAAGAACCATGCGAGATTTTCAAACTGCTCAAATCCGGTACGAGCAATCGACGCGGCGACCAAACCAAATACCCCATAAGGCGCGAGTTTCATCACTAAATTGGTGATCAACATCATGACATCAAACACACCCTGCCAAAAATCGTGCAGCGTTTCGCGGGTTCGGCCGGTCAACTGCGTCATAAAGTAACCGAATAAAATACTGAAGAATATCAAGCCTAACATCTGAGTTTCGACGGCGGCAGCAAAAATATTATCAGGAATCATTCTAAGGAAAACCTGAACAATATCCCCTGCTCCCTTACCTTCAACCGCACTCATTAACTCTATATTTGTTTCAAGCACCGGTGCCTCTGCGTGACCAACACCCGGCTGGATGATATTGACCACCGATAAGCCGATAATAATAGCCGACAAGCCAGTAAATGCATAATAACTCAAGGTTTTTAAACCCAGTCGGCTAAAGCCGCCCTGACCACCTACATTACTGACGCCAATAATAATAGCCGAAACGACTAACGGCACCACAATCATTTTGAGAGCGTTTAAAAATAGCGTACCGACAAAGTCATAAATCGCGATCCAGCTTATCCCAAATACTTGACCGGTCACACCCGTTGTACTGCCCATAATAGCGGCTAAAACCAGTGCAATCATGATTTGCCAATGTAACGCTAATTTCATTCCCTCTCCTAATATTGTTGTCAGTCTTAATCTGTAACCGCGCGATCACGACCCGCATTTTTGGCTTCATAGAGTAATTTATCGCAATGCGAAATAATTTGATCCGCCGTTTGTCGAGGTTTCAAGTCAGTTACACCGCAACTCACATTTTGATAAAACCCTTGTTTAAAGTGAAAATCTGAGATTAACCAACGAATTTTGTTGGCTAAATCTAATGCTTGAGTTCGATTGGTTTCGGGGCAAATCAACAAAAACTCTTCCCCACCCCAGCGCCCAAATACATCACTTTTTCGGACACTTTTTTTCACTAAGCGACTAAAGACTTGTAGAACTTCATCACCCACTTGATGTCCATATTGGTCATTGATGTTTTTGAAATAATCTAGATCAAACAAAATAATCGATAATGGGCGCTCATAGCGATGAGCCAACGCAATATGTTCTTGCAAAGCCTCATCCAGTTTATGGCGATTATAGGCACCGGTTAATTTATCGGTGATCGACAGATTTTGAAGCTCGGTATTTTTTTCAATTAACATTTCTTCCGCGGTTTGAAGGCGCCCATGAAGTGCTCTCAAACGGAGAGTATATAAAATAACAAGCAATAAAATAATCGAAATGCCGATAAAAGCGGGCAGGACTTTTGAATAGTCTACACGTGTGTCGAACTCCAAGCGTACCCATTTTTCGTATATGGCATCTTGCTCTTTAGGACCGATCGAATCCAAACCTTTTTGTAAAATACTGTGTAGTAAAGGCTGGTCGTTACGCACACCCATGCCCAAGTCAAATGAGTAAGGTAATTGGCCCGATACTTTTAAATTAACCAAGCCTTCTTGTTTAATCAAAAAGCTCACCGAAGCCAGGTTATCAACAAACGCAAACACTTCACCTAATGCGACCTTTTTTAGGCCCTGGGTGGTTGTATCTGCCTCGAACAAATCAAGCTCGGGATGGTGGTTTTTCAACCATTCATGCGAGGCGTAATCTTTCACCACGGCCACTTTTTTACCCTGTAAACCATTTACTCCATCAAGAAAGTCAATGCTTTGATCGGTGACGATCACCATAGGAGAGCGAAGATAAGGTCGGGTAAAACTTGCATACTTCGACCTTTCTGGCGTATTCGCTGCCATTGCCAGCATGTCGAGTTGACCTTCTTGCATTAAACGCAGTGTATCTGACCAATTCGCATCGCGCTCCACTTCAAAAATCAAGCCTAAGCGCTGCGATAACAGATTCAGATAGTCTGCGGCTATGCCATCATGCTGCCCCTGCTTATTAACAAACTCAAATGGAAACCAGTTTCGGTCAATGCCAACGCGAATGGTTTTATTTTCCGAAATAAATACCTCTTCTTCTGAAGTTAAGTTAATCTCACCAACATTTTGCATGGGACGATTATAAATGTTCTTTTCTATCGAAAACTCTATGTCCAGTAAGCCCTGCCGTGCGAAAAGCTTGGATATATGCTGCAATCGACCACGATCAATGGTGCCAATCGGTACGGTATAGCGCGACACCACCTGTTCAATACCCTGAGCTTCAAACATCAAGGCCTCAAAAGACTTAGCACTCGAGTATTTATCAATAATTAACTGCGCAATTTCGGCCTTGTTATCTAAAGCATATTGCCAACCCTTAATCACCGCACGGCGCATCGCCTCAACTCGTTCATAGTTATTTTCTGCTTCGGTTGAGCTCGTAAATAACATATCGCCATACACATCAATTCCATAATTCACAGGGTTTAAAATATGTATGTCGGCCCCTTTCTCGCGTAACAAGTAAGGTTCGTTGGTACTGTAACCATAAATTGCATCAGTTTCACCGTTTAGCAATACGTCAAAGTTTTTTGTAAACGGTTGGCGAATAACTCCCTGCTCTAACACTCGGTATTCGGCCAGCATGGCCATAATTGGAAAACCTTCGGCATCGTTCTGATAAAAACGTACGCGTTTACCAACGAGATCTTGTGGCGAATTAATGCCTGATGATTTTAAGGTAATAAGTACATTTGGGGAGTGTTGAAAAATAGGGGCGACAATGCGCACACCCACTTTATGAGATTGATACAGAAACAAAGCAGAATCGGCAATGCCATAGTCGGCTTCACCATTAAGAACTTGTAGGATATTATTTTTTTCTGGGTCGCGTTCCAATAGTGTTACATCAAGGCCTTCTTGTGCAAAAAAGCCTTTCTCGATTGCCGCGTAATAACCCGCAAACTGGAACTGGTGATGCCATTTTAACTGCAAAGTAACCGGATCAGCCGCTTGAAGAGTCAAGCTAAAGCCAATCAAGAAACTAGCTAGAAATGATCTCAAAATATGGCCTGTAAGTGTTCGAAGCACCAAATACTCTCTTAAAGCTGTGGATTTAGACCAATATAACGAAACTTACTAAGCTTGCCAATCAAAAAATCGTACAAATAGGAACTATTAGAATTTAATGATTAAGTGCCATTAATCCGGACATTGAAACCAAGCTGAGAAAGGTCCCATGTTGTGTACATCAGTAAACCCCTGTCCCATTAAAATTTGCTGAGCCATATAAGAACGTTGTCCAGACCGGCAAAACACCACAACAGGACGCGCTTTGTCTAACTTAAGCGCGGCCACTTGGTCAATCTCGTGCAGCGGAATATTAATTGCACCGGGCAGTTGTGTCGACATAAACTCTTCCGGAGTACGCACATCAACCAACTGGGCTTGCTTGTCTTTAATTAATTGTTTTGTGTCTTCACAAGAAATAAACATCGCTTAACTCCAACTACATAATTGGGGGCTAATATACAGGATACTAAACCAAAATACTCATATAAATAACCCATATCCCTATAAGGGAAAATACGGCCGCCAATACATCATCCAATAAAATGCCAAACCCGCCCGATACTTTGGCATCCACCCAACGAATTGGCCAAGGTTTTACAATATCAAAAAACCGAAATACCACAAAAGCGGCCAACCACCACCAGGCCTGGTGCTCGCCACCCCATGCTTCAGTTGGCAACAATAACAACACGAGCCATATGCCGACAAACTCATCCCACACAATTCCACCGTGGTCGTGTACGCCAACTAATTCGGCAGAACGGCCGCAAATCCAGCTTCCGGCTAATGAAGCGATCGCAAACACGACCCACGCTAATTCGATGCTATAGATTATCAGCGGAATAAACAGCAAGGTACCTAACAAGGTACCGATTGTGCCAGGGGCTTTTGGTGATAAGCCTGACCCAAAACCAAAACCCAGCATTAGAGCTGGGTTTTTGAACAGGTCAGACCAAGTTGGATTGGTCATTTTGTTAGCCTTTACTTTCTGATTAAGCTTTGTTTGACTGACGCTTACGCGCCGCAATACGTAAACGCAACGCATTTAACTTTATAAAGCCTTCCGCGTCTTTTTGGTTATAGGCACCTTTGTCGTCTTCAAACGTCGCAATAGACTCATCAAACAAGCTGTTTTCTGACTTACGACCCACCACAATCACATTGCCTTTGTAAAGTTTTAGACGTACCACACCGTTTACGGTTTCTTGTGATTTATCAATCGCCGCCTGTAGCATTTCACGCTCAGGGCTGAACCAGAAACCGTTATAAACCAATTTAGCGTATTTAGGCATCAGCTCGTCTTTAAGGTGGGCGGCTTCACGATCCAAGGTTAAAGATTCAATCGCACGATGCGCTTTAATCATAATAGTGCCGGCTGGGGTTTCATAACAACCGCGTGATTTCATACCCACAAAACGGTTTTCCACTAAATCATCACGACCAATTCCGTTAGCGCCACCAATTTTGTTTAGCTCCGCCATAATAGTGGCTGGTGATAAAGCTTTACCATCTAACGCGACAATATCGCCTTTATCGTAGGTTAGCTCAATATAAGTAGGCGTATCCGGTGCAGTTTCTGGGGATACCGACCAGCGCCACATCGGCTCTTCCGGTTCGTTCCACGGATCTTCTAACAAACCACCTTCATAAGAAATGTGCAACAGGTTGGCATCCATTGAGTAAGGCGACTTTTTGCCTTTTTTGTTCTCAATCGCAATATTGTGCTGTTCGGCATAGGCCATCAATTTTTCGCGCGAGTTTAAATCCCACTCACGCCAAGGTGCGATCACTTTCACATCCGGCATTAAAGCATAAGCGCCTAATTCAAAACGTACTTGGTCATTGCCTTTGCCGGTTGCACCGTGCGAAATCGTATCCGCACCCACTTGTTGGGCGATCTCGACTAAACGTTTTGAAATAAGTGGACGTGCAATCGACGTACCTAATAAATATTCCCCTTCGTAAATCGCATTGGCACGAAACATCGGGAACACAAAGTCGCGTGCAAATTCTTCGCGCAAGTCTTCAATGTAGATTTCTTTTATGCCCATCGCTTGCGCTTTAGCGCGCGCTGGTTCAACTTCTTCGCCTTGACCAATATCCGCGGTAAAGGTGACCACTTCACATTGATATTCATCTTGTAACCACTTGGCAATAATTGAAGTATCTAATCCACCTGAATAAGCCAGTACTACTTTTTTAACTTGCGACATGCTATTTCCTTTTAATCTAAATTCTTACCAGACAGCCTTTCAAATCAACCACCAGGCCTGGTGATTCGTTATTTGAAAATTTAACTGGCCTAAACCCTATAATTTTGCGGAATTATACCTTAAAATCCTAAGCTTTAGGGCGTGTCTATTAGACAACCTGATGCTTTATTTTAATTAAAAGGCCAAATTTAATATGTCGTTAATGGATTACGTAAAAGTCGTTCCACAGTACATTCTGCCCAAACACTTATTATCAAACGGTATGCATTGGTTTATGCAAATCAAGCAGCCTTGGATTAAAAACCAAACTATTAAAGCCCTAAGCAAAATTTATAAGATTAATATCACCGAAGCGGTTCACACCGATATTGAATATTATCCCGACTTCAACCACTTTTTCACTCGCGCATTAAAGCCCGAAGCGCGCCCAATTCACGATGGGGATGATGTATGGGTAAGCCCAGCAGATGGCGTAATCAGCCAATCTGCTTCACTGGATGGCAACCGTATGATTCAAGCTAAATGCCATGATTACACGGCTGAAGCTTTGATGGGTGGCGACATTCATTATGCCGAACAATTTAAAAATGGTGATTTTGCGGTAATTTATTTATCACCTAAAGATTATCACCGCGTGCACATGCCGATTAGCGGTAAGCTAATGTCGATGACCTATGTACCCGGTGATTTATTTGCGGTTAACCCATCCACGGTAAAATTAGTACCCGGTTTGCTCGCACGAAATGAGCGTTTAGTATTACGTTTTGAAAGCCAACATGGTCCATTTTGTCTGGTCATGGTCGGCGCGATTTTTGTGGGCAGCATGGAAACGGTTTTTCAAGGTAAAATTACACCACCTTATGCACCAAACATACAACACTGGGATTATCATCACGAACCACACTACTTTGCAAAAGGCGATGAAATCGGGCGCTTCAATATGGGCTCGACCGTGGTACTGGTGACGCCTGAGAATCAATTTCCAGCGCTGGGCGAGCAGGATGAACGCTTCGTTAAAATGGGCGAAGCTTTTGAATTCCCTAACCAACCGCAAGATGAAACCGACTACAATGACAATAATGAAGATGAACTTGATGAACACGCCACTGGAGGCTATTAATCATGAAACAGATTACGGCAATAATTAAACCATTCAAACTTGACGACGTACGTGATGCGTTACATGACATTGGTATTCACGGCATGACGGTGATTGAAGTAAAAGGCTATGGTCGTCAAAAAGGCCATACCGAAATGTACCGCGGTGCAGAATATGTGGTCGACTTTCTACCTAAATTAAAACTCGAAATCGCAGTCGCCAACGAAGTCGTCGACAGCGCAATTGATGCAATTGTGCAAGCCGCCCAAACCGGGAAAATTGGGGATGGTAAGATTTTTGTCACCAGCATTGAACAAACTATTCGTATCCGAACGGGCGAAACTGGGCCAGAAGCGCTTTAATCTAGTTTAAAAGAAGCCATCATTTTGATGGTTTCTTTTTATCCGCAACCTTACCAGTAAGACACCCCCACTTCATTTAATTGACGCCGCCTTGCTGTCCCACTTTCTGCTAGTGTTACCACCTCCCATTGCCAAGTTTTACTCGCACTCGGTGGTTTTACGCCCCACCAAGGATCAAACTCATCGGTTTTTTCAGCCTGACGATTAAATTCTCGATCGACCCTATCCGCAATCAAGCACACAGGCGCGTCAAAGTTTTGCAAATAATGCAGATGAGCTTTGATCAAACCCTGTCCAAGTTGGTCAGCTTGATGATCATTTATTTGAAACCGCTGCTTCAGCCAACGCACCGGCAACAAAGGCAACTGTGTAATAAGATTAAGCGACACAACTAGGTCAACCGTTTCATCATCCAACCAAGCCTTCGGGGAGTCTACTTTTAGAATACCCGCCTGGAAGCGTTGCAAACTGTTCGTCACATCGGCTTCGATATATTCAATATTTCGATAGGGTTTAAGAAGATGCTGCGCATCGCGCGTGATGACGATATCAACCAATAGCACCCAGTCAAACGACTCACTTAATAAAGCCAGTGGAATATCCTGTAGCGTACCCGCACCGAAGATTAAAACCTTACGTTTGGAGGAGTGGCACAGAGATACTGCCTGCTCTATTGCCAATCGGCAGTTTTGGTAATGTGGTTCCCAAGCAGTATGGCAACGTTTAGCACGCGCAGACATGGCAATTGACTCATACAAAAAGCCCATCTGACGTGCCAGTTTAGAACTAGGCGTTATCAAATATTGCCATGCCTCCCAAATCATCGCGTCACACCCTTTGCCTATTTTGCATCAGCACGGATTAATCCAAGCCCAAAGCTTGAGACTTACGCGTTAAGGTATTACGCCCCCAACCTAGTTGAATCGCGGCATTTTGACGGTGGAAATGGCTAGCTTGTAAAGCCGTTTCAATCAACACCTTCTCAAACATAGGTTCGGCGGCGGTATGTAAGCCCTCTTTACCCGATGCCAAAAAGGATTCAGCCCATTGACGTAAAGGGGTTTGCCAGTCATCTGCCTGACTATCGGACTCTATCGAGGGTGCAGCCGAACGTAGTTCTAAAGGTAAGTCTTCCATATGTACCAATTTGCCTGGCGCCATAATCGTCAACCAAGTACACAAACTGCGCAATTGGCGCACGTTACCTGGCCAAGCCAAATTGGATAAAAAACGTTCGACTTCTTTTTCAAACTGCTTTTCTTCTAATCCAAGAGCTTGGGCTTCTTTATTCATGTAAAACTTCAACAACAGTGGAATATCTTCTCGGCGCTCGCGTAATGGCGGGATCTTGATCCGGATAATATTAAGTCGGTACAATAAATCTTCACGAAAATGGCCATCACGCACCAACTGCTCCATGTTTTGATGGGTGGCGGCGACAATGCGTACATCGGCTCGAATCGGATCCCGCCCCCCTACACGATAAAAACTGCCATCGTTTAAAACACGCAACAAACGGGTTTGTAAATCAACCGGCATATCACCAATCTCATCTAAAAACAAAGTCCCGCCGTGAGCTTGCTCAAAACGCCCGACACGCTGTGAGTGGGCACCAGTAAACGCGCCTTTTTCATGACCAAACAATTCCGACTCTAGTAGTTCACGCGGAATGGCGGCGGTATTTAGCGCCACAAATGGTTTATTAGAACGCGGACTCAGTTCATGCAAAGCCTGGGCAATTAACTCTTTACCTGTACCGGTTTCACCATTGACCAGTACCGTCACATCTAACTGAGATACACGACCAATAATACGGAACACTTCCTGCATCGCGGGTGCCGCACCGATGATATTGAGTGGCTGCTTGCTTGCCGCTGATTCTCCCCGTGTGCGCGTTGATCGTCCACCAGACATTTGACGCTTAATCGCTCGATCCACCAGACTCAACGCTTCATCAATATCAAATGGTTTGGGTAAATATTCAAACGCTTTACTTTGATACGAACGTACCGCCGTATTTAAGTCCGCATGCGCGGTCATAATAATGACCGGAATGTTTTTATCGAACTCGTGAATCGCCTCCATAAAGGTCAAACCATCCATATCCGGCATGCGAATATCACTGACAATGACAGTGGGTGGAAATTCATCCAAATGCTTTAACGCCAAGGTTGGAGAATCAAACGATTTAACCTGATACGGCTTATCTTCCAGAGCGGCTTCTAATACCCAACGAATCGAAGCATCGTCATCAACAATCCAAACAATCGGCTCGACATGGGTTTCACCGGGTTGTGTTTTTAACGTCATGCTTCACCTCTATCAAACGGGATATATATATGAAATACAGTATGACCTGGCTCGCTTTCAGCGACAATCAAACCGCCGTGCTGGCGTACAATATTTTGCGCCACGGGCAATCCCAAACCTGTGCCTTCTTTTTTACTGCTCACCATCGGATAAAAAATCGAATCAAACACTTCCTTTGGAATCCCCTCACCTTCATCGTGAATACTGACCACCGCAACTAACGGAAAGGTTTGCGTTCCAAGGGTAAACTTGCGTTCTACGCGTGTACGGATCGTAATCAAACCTCCATGCTTTTCCATGGCTTGCATGGCATTTTTAACCAGGTTCATCAAAGCTTGAATCATGGCTTCGAAGTCCATCAGAATTTCTGGAATGGAAGGATCGTAATCCAGCATTAGCTGAACATTAGGTGGAAATTCGGGTTTGGTTACACTTAATACATGTCGAATTACTTCGTGAATATTATGTAGCTCTTTTTGTGCGCCTTGGCGAGGGCCCAACATTGAGTCCACTAAATTCTTTAAACGTTGTACCTCTCTGGCAATCACATCTAAAAAACTCAACGCCTTAGTATCTTGCTGAAAACGTTTTTGCAGTAACTGAGTCGCGCCATAAATTCCGGCCAATGGGTTTTTAACTTCATGCGCGAGCGTCTTAACCAATAAATTGCCTGCTTCGTACTGATGCCAACGCTCATCTTCTTCCACAATACGATGATGGCGCTCGGTATTAAATAGCTCAACAAGCCAACCATCTTGACCGTTATGTTCATAGTTGGAGAAGGTACAACTAATGCGAAGACGCTGCAGGTCTGGTAATTGAACCTGATATTCGTGGATGGTTAAACGCTGCTCGCCAAAACTCGTTAAATCGTCCACCAGGCCTGGTAGCAATACATTCCAAGGTACACCGACGATCCGCTTAGTACTGACCTGCAACAATTCGGCGGCGGCAATATTCATATAACCGACTTTTTGCTGGCTATCGATCCAAATTACCGCTGTCGCTAAACCATCTAATAGCTCATCCCAAGCGGTTTGTTCAGCTAATCTTTTCATGTAATATCACCCGTTTCGACCATTAGGGCGCTCGCTAACCGATAATCAAGGGCGTGCAAACTATGATTCACTTCAATCATTAATGGGCCATTAAATGGCGCTTTTGATTTAATACGTACCTCAACCCCCATGGTTAAGCCAATCGAGGACAAATAGCGTAATTCGTCTGGTGAGCGATTTTTAATTCTGGATAATTGCACTTGCGCGCCCTCTGAAAACTCACTAAGAGGTAACAAATTTTGTGGCAAGATCATGCCATCTTGGTCAGGAATGGGTGAGCCGTGTGGATCATGCGAGGGCCGACCTAGCGCATCCCACATCGCGTCGACTAATTTATCGCTTACGGCGTGTTCCAATACTTCGGCCTCCGCATCCACTTCATCCCAGGAATAACTCAACCTATCAACCAGATATTGCTCTATAACACGATGACGTCGAATCATTTGCAAGGCTAACTGGCGCCCAGTTTCAGTTAAAGACACACCATAGTAAGGCTCATATTTAACATAGCCTTGTTCAGATAATTTTTTAATCATATTCGAAACCGATGCTTGTGCTACGCCTAACCGGCTCGCTAGCGCTGAGGTATGAACCCCCTTATCCTTAATACTCAAATCTTCGAGCTTATAAATACACTTCAGATAATCTTCTATCGCCTTAGACGCCGACATACCATTCCTTATAACTTTTTAAACTGGTCACGAATCTCTATTTTGCCCCATAACAAAGCAAAAATCTGCTTTTTAGTGCGCTGAGATTTAAATTTTAGCTATTTGCAATCAAAATAATGCCATTAAAACCCTAACTTAGAGTTCTTAACACAGAAAAATTATTTGCAACATGTTCATTATTTGCAAGCTAAGGGCTAGATTTTTAGTTAAGTTTAGCCTAGACTAAACTTTTGATTAGCACACCCAGAAAACGTGAATAGATGAAATATTTAATACAACTCACCGCCTTAACGCTCTCACTCAGCTTCACCTCTGCATTAATGGCGAAGCCTAACGTAGTGACTACCACCAATATTGTGCTGGATTTAGTCCAGCAAATTGGCGGTGACCAAATTGAAACCACCAGTTTAATGGGCGTAGGCATTGATCCGCATTATTACAAAGCCACCTTTGGCGACATGCGCAAACTCGCCCACGCCGACCTGGTGTTTTATAATGGTTTAGGTCTAGAAGGTCGCATGCAATCGGTTTTAGAGAATCTCGTCTCGCTAAAACCTGTGATTCCAGTGTCGAGTTTTCTAAATAAAGAAGACTTAATCCTTGAGGAAGGCATCGTCGATCCACACATTTGGTTAAATGTAACTCTCTGGATACAAGCTGCTAAAGGTGTGCAAGCCACCTTGACGGAACAATTACCTGAACAAGCCAATTATTTTTCGGCACGTACTGACGCCTATATCAAAGAATTAAATGACCTGCACGCCTGGATTGGCGAGAAAATCATGACCATTCCACAAAACCAACGTATCTTAATTACCGCACACGATGCATTTAACTACTATGGTGTGAGCTACGGCTTAGACGTAATGGGCCTACAAGGAATCAATACCACCGTAGAGTTTGGTTTGAATGATTTGCGTCTTCTCAAAGAGGTCATCAAACGACGTCAAGTTAAAGCTGTATTCATGGAACCAAGCGTGCCGAAACGCTCAATTGAGTCCTTAATTGCTGGCGTTAAAGCCGAAGGCGGTCAACTTAAGTTGGGTGGTGAACTGCTATCCGATACACTAGGGGATCGTAAACAGGGTACCGACACCTACATTGGTATGCTGCGCCACAATACGAATACGATTGTAAAGGCTTTGAAATGAACGCATTGACGACGCGAAACCTAAGCGCGGGTTATCAAACCAATAAGGTATTGAAAAATATCAGCTTAGACTTGCCCCGGTCTCAGGCCACCGCGATCATCGGTCCGAATGGGGCAGGAAAATCGACCTTATTAAAAGGCTTAATGAACCTGCTACCACACGTGTCAGGAGAAGTTGATTTTTTCGGCGAGCCACTCAAAAAACAATACCATAATATCGCTTACGTTCCACAGCGCGAAGAAGTTGACTGGGACTTTCCTATTTGCGTACTGGACGTGGTTTTAATGGGTCGGCATGGCCAGCTTAAGTTTTGGCAACGCCCAAACAAACAAGATCAAATTTTGGCGCAACAGAGTCTTGAGAAAGTCGGAATGCAAGCATTTGCCCAACGTCAAATCAGTCAATTATCCGGTGGCCAACAACAACGCGTATTTATTGCCCGCGCCCTCACCCAACAAGCCAAACTCTATTTAATGGATGAACCTTTTGCTGGTGTGGATATGGCCACTGAAAAAGCAATTGTCGCTCTATTTAGACAATTGAAAGCTAACAAACAAACCATAATATGCGTACATCACGACCTGAACACCCTGCAAGATTATTTTGATTGGGTAATTATGATAAACGCTGGCTTAGTGGCATACGGCCCAATAAAAGAAGTATTGACGCTCGACAATCTCAATAGAACTTACGACGGTCGTTTGCCGATCTTACAAAACCTAGGCCTCGCTACACCCAAAGGTTCAAACTAATGCTGGCTTTTTGGCAAGATGCTAACCTCGCTTGGGTATTAACTGGCACGCTATTGCTCGGCGTAAGTGCCGCGGTGGTCGGCGGTTTTGCGGTTTTGCGACAACGCGCCTTAATTGGTGATGTTTTGGCGCATGCCGCTCTGCCGGGAATTATGATGGGGTTTATTTTATTTGAAAGCAAGGCACCAGGCCTGGTGCTGATCTCCGCTTTACTCAGTAGCCTGATCGCTTATTACTTAATTAGCTGGATCACACGCACGAGCAAAATTAAAGGGGATGCGGCCATGGCAATTGTTTTATCGCTGTTTTTCTCGATCGGCATGATGACTTTATCTTACATTCAAACACTCGACATTCCGAACAAAGCTGGATTAGACCGCTTACTTTTTGGTCAAGCCGCGGCGATCACACAGCATGACGTAGTTTGGTTAAGCTGGGTGGCCATTATTTCGCTTTGTTTTATTGCGGTGACCTTTCATAAATTACGCATCATGAGCTTTGATCCACAATTTGCACAAACCTTAGGTCTTAATTTAAAAGCTTACGAATTGAGTTTTGCATTAGTGCTGGTATTAACCGTGGTAATCGGCTTGCAAATTGTCGGCGTGGTATTAATGGCGGCGGCCTTGTTAATCCCGATTACAATTGCGCGTTTTTGGTCGCAATCTTTAAAAATGCTCTTAATCATCGCGGCGATTATGAGTGTGATTAGTGCTGGCATCAGCACTCAGATTTCATTAATGGTTCCGCACATGCCCACTGGTCCTTGGATCGTGTTAATTCTCGGCCTATTATTTGGTTTATCTTGGTTAATAACCCCTTGGATTCGAGGTCAACGCCATGTATGAATTTTGGATTTTCATTACAGCCAGTTTAATTGCCACGTCCTGCGCATTAGTCGGAAGCTTGTTGATTTTACGCCGCATGTCGATGCTGGGTGATGCCATTAGCCATTCGGTACTATTGGGTATTGTGTTGGTCTATCTCTTATTTGGCCAAACCAATATACTTTGGATGTTAAGCGGCGCGGTGTTGGTTGGCCTTTTAACCGCTTGGTTAAGCGAATGGATTCATCAAAAAGCAGCGGTACCAAAAGATGCGAGTTTGGGACTGGTTTTCACCTGGTTATTTGCTTTAGCCATCGTTTTAATCGCTGTGTACGCGGACAATGTCCATTTAGACCATGACCATGTACTTTTTGGCGAGATGGCCTTTATTCCTTTTAACACTCTGCACGCTTTTGACATCAACTGGGGCCCCAAAGCCTTTTGGTTATCGCTGAGCGTATTATTGATCAACCTAGTCGTCATCGGGATGGCGTTTGAACGCTTTAAACTCAGTAGCTTTCATCCATTATTGGCCAGCACATTAGGTATAAGTGCGGCTTTCTGGCATTACGTTTTAATGAGTTTAGTTTCCATTACAGCCGTCGCCTCTTTTGATGCCGTCGGTTCGATTTTAGTGGTGGCCCTACTCGTTATTCCAGCCAGCACGGCTTATTTGTTTGCCACCAGCTTAGCTAAAATGTTGCTTTATTCGGTACTTTTAGCACAAGCGGCCGTGCTGATAGGTCTGGGTTTAGCCGCTTGGCTTGATAGCGCCATATCCGCATCAATGGGTGTCGCGGCTGGGATAATACTACTGATTAGCTTGCTAATTAAGAGAATACAACAAGCTCGATACACGAGTCGTTTGGCGACTCAATCATGATTGTTATAACTCATTTCGCACCGAGCTTTGGGACCACTTTTTTTACTTAAAACACTAGGCTCAAGTTGGCATAAAGACCATGCCAAATATCTAAGCGACTAAACTCAATCGCCACTTCATCCGGTTTTAATGTGTTTTTTGAGTTATCACTTTGACCCGCCCCCATATAACCGGCTTTTAAACGATAGCCTGTTGTCAGCGAATAGCCTACTCCTCGCCAATGTTTAAATTTTCGTTGATGAACATAACCTAGATCTAGCTTACCATCCAAACCGAACGCACTGGATGAAGTCAATTTTTTGCCCTCATCCCTGAGTTCGGCTTTGAGTTGATTCGATACATCTACATCCACATAACCAATACCTACCAGCCAGTCGAAGTAGAGTTGACTATAGTCATTTTCATAACGTCGAACATAATCAAGTTCGTCATAACCATAGACTAAGCCATATTTACTCAACTTTGTTTCTGGGTCGTAACCAACATATCTTATCTGCTTGGAACTGTCCGAAAAGCCCAGCATACCGGGCATTCGATAAGCCTCATAAACCAACCCCCAATAACGCCCACGCTCCCCAAGCACTAGCGCTGAATACTGGTCGAAACGGGTTTTAAACGCCACATTTTGTGCACTGGTTAATTGCGTAACTCCCAGCACATCTTTCACCGATAAGTTTGCCACACCGCCTAGACTTGATTGGGCCACCTTTAAGCGTAAAGAAGACTGGGGATTAAACAAACCATTAAAGTCTAAAACCGCGTTAAACATGCGAGACACTTGCTTGGTTTGCCCGCCTTTTTCTTCCGCCTCGTTTTGACCATAAATAATGGCAAGTTGCTTATTACCCAACTTTCCTTGCAACCAAACATTTTTATAAAGTGAGTTGGATAAGTCATAATCTGTAGATGCGTAAGTAGTAGAGTCTTGTTTTACATCTGCATTAGCCGTCCAAAATAAAGATGCAACGCCCATTCCAAGCATGAGTTCTAAAGTCTTTTCTTCTTCAAAACCAGCCGTATGCGTAGGTGTTGTTTGTGTTAATTCATCTTCATTTAATGCCAATGGAAGCATAAAGTAAGCGTATTCGCTTTTTGATGAATTGACAGCAGAAATCAGCAACTCATCTTTAACTTGATAAATACTGGGATCAAAACCGATATTTTCCAGCTCAGAGTTAAATAGCCAGCCACTCACTGTTTTTTCACTAGTCAAGTCGGCGCGCCCATAGACCAAACCTTTGTTGTAACTATTAACGTACTTATAAGCCGCAAAATGTAATTGATTTCCAGCTGGGTAGACACTTAGCACCCCTTTACGATCACCTTTACGACTTAGCTGCTCATCCGTTGCCAGCCAGTTTTGCAAATCACTTAGATGAATAAAACCACCAGTATCAACACCGACCAATGCCAGCTGACCCTCAGGGTTTGCGCCGAACTCTGCGTACTTCAAACCCGCCGGGATGGTTCGTTGTTCTATCTGACCATCTAGATACAGCCCACTCGGACTCACCGCTACCACCTGGCCTTCAAGATTCACTGTGGTAGCCAAACTCCCACTAACCTCATTATCAAGCTGGCGAGTTAGACCTTCATTATCCATAACATAATAACGAATCTGGGTTTTATCACCTGAACGGTAGGATTCGGAAAAATATAAGTACGCTCGATCTGTATAGCGGCCTTGAGCCTTCGCACTCAACGTCGAATTGCGACTAAATCTTTTAAGTACGTCACCCTCTTCATTTTGGATAATCGGCCAACATATCGCTTGTTTTGAACAGACTCGATCAATAGAAACAATGGGAGCCGATATACTATCTAAAAATTGATTATATGAGCGGCTTCCCACATGCTTCTTTACCAATGTATATTCACCGGCTAAAAGTAAGGGGGTGTCGTTAGCTTGCGCTGTAACAAAATAAAAGGTCACCAACAAAAAATAAAAAAAAGGCTTCATCTATAATTCCGACGGGTGTGTATCAATACGATAGAAATTAGTCTTTGATAAAATTAAGGATCATATGTTCAAGCCAAATTTTAGTCGGCCATCAAAGCTTGCACGACCTCAGCATCTGGGAAAGCAAACCCATACATTACGGCAAATAACAATAAAAACACGGTTCGCGTGGGTCCACTAAAGCGAATCATTGGATGCGATAAAATAATAAATCCCAAGCTACTAACGACCGACCCCCAGGCAAGTAAGGTCAAAGCTAAAAACAAGCCCACTGCGCCCAAACCCATTGCATAGTAATGCCAAGTAAACGGGATACGTTCCTTCTCCATTGCGTCTCCTTCCAATCCTTATTAAACTAATCGACTATTGTAGATCATTCGGAGTTTTTCACATGAATAAAAGTGTCGTTGTCGTCGGTTTGGGCGAATTAGGAAGCGTATTTGCACGCGGTTGTTTAAAATTAGGCTACAGCGTAACCCCGGTGACACGGCATAATTCAATGGCTGAAATGGTTAATCAAGTCAACCCTGAAGCCGTGATTATGGCGGTCGGCGAAGCCGATATTCATACCCTATTAGGAGAAGTGCCAGACGCTTGGCAAGACCGGTTAGTGCTGATTCAAAACGAGCTTTTACCACGCGATTGGCAAGCACATTCGATTGAAAACCCGACTGTTATTTCTGTTTGGTTTGAGAAAAAGAAAGGCATGGACAGTAAGGTGGTGATGCCCTCACCTATTTATGGTCCAAAAGCGCGCTTGGTATTCGATGCTTTAGCCCAACTTGACTTGCCTAGCTATATCGTAGATTCAACCGATGAGCTCGAATACGAGCTGGTGCGTAAAAACCTTTATATTCTCACCACCAATATCGCTGGTTTAGAAGTCGGTGGGAATGTACAACAGCTCGAAACCCAGCATCCCGATTTGATGCAAGCGGTCGCCAATGATGTATTGGATATTCAAGACTGGCTAACCCATCAAAAACAAGACCGTAAACGTTTAATGCAAGGATTGACTGAAGCATTTGCCGGCGACCCTGAGCACAAATGTATGGGCCGTTCTGCTCCAGCGCGCTTAGCTCGAGCGTTAGGTTTTGCTAGCGAAGCTGGTATTAAAGCTGAACAATTAAATGCCCTAGCCAAAGCCCATTTAAATGAATAGATCGTCAGTTGATTAACACTTTACGCAAAGCACCAGGCCTGGTGCTTTAGATATTGCCCACTCAAACTAAACTCATCTTTTATGACATGAATTCAAAACTGATTATCTATTTTATTTATCTATTAATACATTCCATAATAAAACTTATACCATTTTAATCTTATATATTGAAAATCTAATAAGCTTGAAAAGCCTAATAAATAGGAGTTAAATCATCAGCCAAATTCATAAAATGGTTAGCAATCATGAAAGTCATAAAAACCATAAAACGTTGGGTCAATCCTAATCAGCAGTCCCAGCAGTTTAATGAGCGGCTACATAGTAACTATACAAACCTATATCGTTTGGCTTATTCCTGGGCACAACAAAAACCTTTAGCACAAGATTTAGTACAAGAAACCATGCTCAAGGCCATCGAAAAAAACTATCAACTCAAACAGCTTAATGAGATGACACCCTGGTTATGCAAAATCATGCACAACCTCTATATCGATAAATTGCGCTATGACCACAAATGGTTATTTGTTGAAGAAACCGAAATCGACAATCAAATTGCCAGCCCCTCTTCTGAAGATAGTTTTATTGAAGAACAAACCCACTTCAATATTCATCAAGCCATCGGCCAGTTAAGTGCTGGACAACGCGAAATCATTACCTTAGTGGATCTGCAAGGATTGAGCTATCAACAAACTTCTGAAATACTAGACATACCTGTTGGTACGGTTATGTCGCGCCTGTCACGTGCGCGAAACCAGCTAAAGGTTTTATTAAAGCCCGAACAGAAAGACAGCTCAAAAAAAGACAATGTGGTCTACTTGGAGGCCCAAAAATGAACAATCCTTTTTCGCACTATAAAATTCATGCCTATATTGATGGTGAATTATCCGCTGATGAAATGGCGACATTAGAACAACAACTCTCGACCAATCCAGCCTTAAAAGCCGAGCTATGTGAACTCACGCACAACAAACGTAAACTGCATCAATACTACAGCCATATTACCCCACCCAAGTCTTCTATGCCTCGGTTATCGACCCTCAATCAATATGGTCGATTAGCGGCCTCGATTTTATTGGGGGCTTTTCTTGGCACGGCCTCACTCTACAGTTATCAGAACCTGAATTCAGCCGAGATGAATGTCGTGCAAACTGAATCTTCAGTTCCAGTTGAATCCAATTTTGTAGTGCACCTGGATACTAACCAACCTGATAAATTGGCGGCTACTTTAGAAAAAGCGCGTTATCTATTGGATACCAGCCCCACAACAAAAGTCGAAATCATTACAAATCATGAAGGCATACAACTATTTGATGCGTCGCAAGCCACCTCTAAACAAATTATGCAATTACTCACTCAGTACGATAATTTGCATTTAATGGCCTGTCAGCGCACGGTTGAGCGCTTAGAAAAACAAGGTGAGGCATTTGAACTTCTGCAAAAAGTTCGCGCCGACTCGCCAGCCGTGGATGAAGTGGTGGCTAAAATGAAGCAAGGCTGGACCTATATTAAAATTTAATAATATAGCTATATATTTTTAATTAATAGACTGATAAAAAACGAAGATGGAATAAAAATGGAATAATCGCGTTATTTATATGAGAAGCAAAGAAACATTAGTTTCTAAAAATAATTAAATATAAATAATGAGGTTATTCAAATGAAAACATTACAAACCATTTTCTCTATCACATTGGCTAGCTTATTGGCTTTAACATCAACCCAAACTTTAGCGGTTGACAGCAAATACAACGAACAAAAAGTGGTCTACCATATCAATTATGATGATGTAAAAAGACAAGGCGGTTCGCTTCGAAACATCCAAAACCATATTAATAGTGTCGGCGCAGATAGAATTGATGCCAAAGTCGTCATGCACGGTAATGGGCTAGAATTATTAAGACACGCAAAAACCAATCAAGGCATGCAAGCAAGTATCGATAACTTAAAATCTCAAGGGGTAGATTTCAGTGTCTGCGCAAATACCTTGAGAGGCAAAAATATCTCTTTAGATGAGCTTTATGATGCTAAAGAAAGCGATATCGTCCCCGCTGGTGTGGCTGAAATTGCACATTTACAACAGCAAGGTTATGTTTACATCAGACCATAACAGACTGATTAAATCAGCAAATCATTTATCCTTTAGATCTTTTTACAAGCAAGTTTTTACCGCATGATTCAATCAATCATGCGGTTTTTTTATGTCTAACCACCAGGCCTGGTTATATGATGCCTTGTTGTATGATGGGCACCACCTGATAATGCAAACTGGCCTTAGTCAGAGTTTTACGTAAAAACGCCAACAAAGGTTCAAGCTCAGCCTCTTCAATGACAATCATATAAAAGAGCGTATCTTGATATCCCATAACCTGTTCACTTGCACTCAACGCTTGTGTGTCTAGATGGTAATCTCGTATCAAGCTAGTGCTAAACACCAGCTCAGGTTCATAACACAATAAGGCATCAGTGAGCTCGGTTGCACGTGCTTGACGCGCATGTATTTGTAGTTGAATCCGCTTAGTCATGGTTTCCTCTTGGCAACAATTTAGGTGCAAAACGGTGATATAAAATCGGCAGCACCAACAAGGTTAAAAGCGTCGAAGTGAACAAGCCGCCGATGACCACAATCGCGAGCGGACGTTGTATTTCAGAACCTGGGCCAGTCGCAAACACTAATGGTACCAAACCTAACGCAGCGATACTGGCCGTCATCATCACGGGTCTCAAACGGCGCATCGCGCCCTCAATTACCACCTCGTGAATACTCAAACCTTTTGCCCAAAGTTGATTGAAATAAGACACCATCACCACGCCATTTAACACCGCGATACCCAGCAAAGCGATAAACCCGACAGAAGCTGGAACCGATAAATACTCACCCGTTAGCCAAAGTGCGCCTATGCCGCCAATTAAGGCTAATGGGATATTAGTTAATACCATCGCCGCCAAGCCCGTCGAGCGGAAGGTAATAAACAGCAGTAAGAAAATAAAGCCCAGCGATATTGGCACGACCAAAGCTAAACGTTTCGCCGCGCGCTGTTGATTCTCAAACTGACCACCCCAGGAAAAATAGTAACCGGCTGGCATATCTAAATCACTAACCGCGACTTTCGCCTCTTCAACGAAACCAACCAAATCTCGACCCGTAACGTTAGCCACCACAATCGAAAAACGTTGGCCTTGTTCACGCTGTACCGAAACCGGGCCGACGACCCACTCAACTTTAGCCAATTGGCTTAAAGGCATGGATTGTCCGTTCGGTAGCACAACTGGCTGTTGTAAAAAGACTTCAGGCGCAGACCTTATGCTTGCGTCAGCTCGTACCAGAAGCGGCATAGCCCTTGAGCCTTCATATACCACGCCAATTTTCTCACCTTCTAGTTGCGTGCTCATCACACGAGATACCTGCTCAACACTCAGACCCAGTTGCGCTAGCATTTTTGGATCGTAGCTTATTTGTAGATATTTGGCCCCGTCATTAACTGGGGTAAACACGTCCTGCGCCCCTTCGATTTTTTCAACCTTGGTCACCACCTGTTGGGCAATCCGATTTAACGCATCTGGGTCATCCCCGAATATTTTAATCGCTAAATCGCCACGTGCGCCGGTCAACATTTCATCTACCCGCATCTGTATCGGTTGGGTAAAGTTATAGTTCACCCCAGGAAACTGCTCCACGACCTGACGTATCGCATCTTCTAGTTCCGCTTTGGTCTCCATTCGCCACTCATCACGCGGTTTAAGTACCAAGAAACTGTCTGTGTCATTCAAGTTCATGGGATCCATACCCAACTCATCTGAACCGGCACGTGCCACAATACGCTTAACTTCCGGCACCTGTTGCAAAATGGCTTTTTGAACCTGTTGATCAATATAGAGAGAACTTTCAAGATCAATCGCTGGAATCTTTTCCAATTGCAACAAAATATCGCCTTCATCCATCGTTGGCATAAAGGTTTTACCGACTTGAGTATAAACTACACCAGCACCAAGTAATGCCACTAAAGCCACCGCTAAAACGCCTTTGTCATGAGTTAAGGCCCAATTTAAAGTGGGGCGATACACAGCGGTGAGTTTACGCACTAACCAAGGTTCTTTATGCGACACTTCGCCCAACAAGAAAGAAGCGAGCAATGGGATAACTGTCAAAGACAATATCAATGAACTACCCAATGCAAACACAATGGTCAAGGCCACTGGCTTAAACAACTTGCCTTCCAAACCTTCAAGCGTCAATAAAGGCACGAAAACCAGCATAATAATTAAAATCCCGGTGATCACCGGCACACTGACTTCCTGCACCGCTCGGTAAATAACGTGCAACTTAGGCAAACGTGACTGAGCATGCGCTTGACGAATAACAATATTCTCAACTACCACCACGGCGGCATCGACCAACATACCAATGGCAATAGCCAAGCCTCCTAACGACATGAGGTTCGCCGACAAGCCATAGGTTTTCATGAGTATAAAGGTCATCAAAGCGGCTAAAGGCAACACTAACGCAACCGTCAAGGCCGCACGCAGGTTTCCTAAAAACACAACTAATAGGATCAATACCAATACCACCGCCTCAAACAAGGCTTTCGCCACGGTATTAACCGCACGTTCAACTAGATCTCCTCGATTGTAGAAAACATCCAAACTCAGACCATCCGGTAAAGCGGGCTGTAATTGTTCAATTGCGGCTTCCACCCCTTCGACTACTTTACGTGCATTCGCGCCACGTAAACTCATCACCAAGCCTTGCACCACTTCGCCTTCACCGTTTTCGGTTACGCCGCCGTAACGTGTTAAGCCTTCAAAGCGCAAATCAGCAATATCTGACATCATTACTGATCGACTTAACTCACCCTGTTCATCTAACTCAGCCCCTTTAACAACTAAATTGCCTAAGTCATCTAACGTTTGGATGCGCCCTTGCGAGCGAACCAATAAGACTTCTTCACCTTGACTCACTCGGCCAGCACCATCATTAAGATTGTTGCGTTCCACGACTTCGAGCAAGTGTTCCAAACTCACTTGATGCGTTTTCATCGCTTGCCAATCAGGCACAATAGTATAAGCGCGCACTTCACCGCCCAACGCATTCACATCTGCCACACCAGGTACCGCGCGCAAGGCTGGACGAATCACCCAATCCAATAACTCGCGTTTCTCAGCGTTCGTTTGGCTGTCACCACTCAAGGTGAACATAAACATATCACCCAATGGCGTGGTTAAAGGCGCTAAACCGCCGTCTATCCCGGCCGGCAAATCCGCCCAAATATTGCCTAACCGCTCCGATACCTGTTGGCGGGCCCAGTAAATATCCGTGCCCTCTTTAAAATCAATGGTGATATCGGTTATTGCGTACTTAGACATAGAGCGCAATACTTTTTGATTGGGAATGCCCAGCATTTCCAACTCGATTCTTGAGGTAATACGAGCCTCAACCTCTTCCGGCGTCATGCCCGGTGCTTTGATAATGATTTTCACCTGAGTAGTAGAAACGTCGGGAAATGCGTCAATCGGTGTAGTTTTAAATGCCATCCAGCCGCCGGCGATTAATACCACCGTCAACAGCGCCATGAGAATACGCTGAGTAAGCGCTAATTGGATCAAACGATTCAACATCACTACTCGCCTCCTTCCAGTATGGCTTTCAGTGCGGCGGTACCTTTACTGACGACTTGTGTGCCCAACCACTTGTCGGCCCCTTCAATACGAACCGTAGCACGCTGATCATCACGATATAGCAAGTCTGCAGTTAAAGCTTGCAACTGCTGGTTTTGCTTAAAAAACAACCAGGCCTGCTCATCTAAGTGAATTAAAGCCTTCGCGGGCACTGACATCAAATCCTTACTCGGATAAATAAACTGCGCCTTTAAACTTTGGCCTGGGCGTAAATTCTTCAACTTCTGCGGCAAAGCCACCACGACCTTAACACTTTGCATTAATGGCTCAACGCGACCATCAATGATTATAATTTCACCCTGTGCATCCAAACCCTGCAACGCCACAGCCTGACCGACTGACAAGCTTTGCGCTTGGTTTAAGCTGACTTTTAAGTTTAACCAAAGTGGCGAGGTTTGCTCCCATTGTAAAATTGGCTGATTTTCAGTGACACGTTCGCCAGAGCTTGCCAAAATCTTTACCACCAGGCCTGGTGCCGATGCGCTCAAATTCAATCTTGGACTTTGCAGCTTTCGAGTCTGCTTCAAGGCTTGTAAAGCTTGAGAACTCATACCCATTAATGCCAGGTTTTGCCAAACTTCATCCAATTTACGACTGAGGTTCGCAACTTCGGCGCGCGAAGCCTGTAAACGCTTTTGTGCCACCACACCGCTGTCGGCTAACTCTTCATCACGCGCTAGGTTTTGTTTCGCCAAATCAAGATCTGACAAGACCGCCAACGCTTCACGTTGTAAGGTCAAACTCCGAGGACTGTCGATTTGAGCTAAAACCTGACCTGGCTCAATCCGTGCACCCTCGGTTAAATTCTGCAGATGCAGCAAGCCGCCCGAACCCGCGCTCATAATATGGCTCTGCCCACTAGGTACTGATACTAATCCGTTCCAAGTTGACGATACATAATTCGATACAGATTTGACCTCTGAAAACTGGAGTCCGAACGCCTGCTGTTGTGATTCGGTCAAAGCCAAATCTTGTGTTTGCGCACCGACTAAACTTGACCAACTCAGGGTGGCGGTCATAAAAACTGAAACAAATAATGCGGACTTTTTCATTGTGGAACTACTCCTAAAGCCTGATTGAAACGGGCAATTTGATACTGAACATCTAGGCTTGACAATACCGCCTGACGCTCATCAAAAAGGGTTTGCTGCTGAACTCGCAGCAACTCGGTTAAATTGGTCTCCCCACTCTGATAAGACTGGCGTGCCATCACTAAGGTCTGTCGACTCATTTCGACTTGTTTTTGTGCTAAACCATTTTGTTGACGTGCAAGCTTTAAATTATTATCTGCACTCAACCAGGCCTGGTGGATTTGACGTTTAAGAGTCGCAAGCGCAACTTGTTGTTCTGTTTGGTTTTGCAAACTATCCGCTAATGCCACACGGTTCCCCTCTCCAAAAGGCATGCTAAACGCTAACACTAAAGCGCCATTCGCTTGCGTTTGATCGTCCTGTTCTTGCTTAGCTGTTAATTCGATCGAAGGTTGGCCAGACACTTCGCTCTCGGCGATACGACGTTTCGCCTGCGCTTGTTGCGCAAGATTGCGTTGCCAAATCAAGGCGGGATGATTTTGCCAATCCTCTTTAGCCTGCGGCTCAGTTAACGCCTCAATTTCACTATCCACACCCCAGCTTTGCAACAAAGCCTGCGCCTGATTAAATTTCGCTTGCGTCTGGGCTAAATTAGCCTCTGATCGCAACAAAGCCTGCTCAGCTAGTTTCTGATCTAGCTGCGGCTTTTCACCGGCTCTAACCGCTTTGCTGACACCTTCAGTCAATTGTTGCCAAACCTGATGCTCACGCTGAGCCATCTCAAGCTCCGCCTTAGATTGACGAAGGTTCCAAGCGGCCTCACGCAAAACTTCTGCCATATCAAGCTTTAATAAACTCTGTGACAATTCCGAATTCTGCTGACTAAACTGGGCATAATCCTGTTGGGCTTGGCGCTGCCCCCAAGCCCATAATGAAAAACCAACCCCGACTTCCCAATTCTGAATACCCTGCGAACCTGTCATTTGATCCGTTTCATGCGCAACACGCCATTGACCGCCTTGAGGAAACCAACGTTTTGCTTGTTGTGTTTGTGCTTGCGCCCAAGCTTGCTGAGCTTCCATTCGTAAAGCTTCGGGTTGATTTTGGGCTAAACGCTCAACCCATTCACCTAAACTGGCGGCCTGCGCCGAGCTTAATAACATTAACGTGATAAAAACAAATAGCTGTGGCATATCGATACCCCGGTTTATTACCTAATTTGTATACTCTAAGCTATAAAACTGAAATGAAACTGAAAAGGAAGCAGAAATAGCTGAGAAACACTAACCACCAAGCCTGGTGGTTAAAATTATCTTTAGATTAAGGCAATATTTTATAGCGACTCGCGCTTATTTATGAGTTCTTTATCAACTGCGGTAGTTGAACCTTGACTTTCAAACCACCTAAATAGCTGGGCTCTATTTGCCATTGACCTTGATAGATCTGAACAATTTCTTCAACAATTGATAAACCAAGTCCATATCCGGGCTGAGTTTCATCCAAACGTTGACCGCGTTGTTTGAGGCGCTGTAAACCCTCATGTTCGACACCCTTCCCATCATCTTCGATCATTACCACCAAACCATTCTGTTGACTGGTTATGTGGATACTTACGTGTTGACAACACCACTTGCTGGCGTTATCAATTAAATTGCCCAAGAGTTCAAACCCATCTTCTCGATCAATCAAAAAAGGAACTTGTAGATTGATTTGCACATTGTAATGGATGTCTTTTTCTCGATATAACTTTTGAAAACCTTCTATCAAATCTTGCAGGTCTTGCTGAAAATCGAAGGTTTGCGCATGCAGTTCGCCACCGGCCAAACGTGCTTTCTTTAGCTCGCGATCTATCAGTTGATTGATTCTCTGAGCCTGTTCGCTCATGCTCTGTCTCAGTTCAGCAGGCAAGCGGCTCGACTCTAATTGTTGATAAATTAAGTTCAAAGGGGTTTTTAAACTGTGAGCCAAGTTGCCGGTACGCTGTCGCGATCGAGCCAAACGTTCATGCAACTGCGCCAAGGTCTTGTTTAGGCTGTTGACCAAAGGTTCAATTTCGGAAGGCACCTGTATATCTTTTGGAACCCCTAAATGCGGCGCGGTTTCTAGTGCTTGACGCATGGGTTGCAAACCCGAAAAGCCACGTTTCAGAATGGTTTGCTGCCAAAACCAAATGGCCGCCAACCCAGCCAATGATAATAAGGCAAATACCCAATCCAACAAGTGCACCATATCTTCGATTTGAGCATGATCTTCGGCTAACGCTAATTCAATGGGTTGATCGTTGATTGACCAACTCGACACGCGAACCATCACATGGTCGCTCATAGACCCCTGGGTTTCATAAACTTTCAGGCTTTCAGATCCAAGCGATTTGACATAAAACGGATGATCTTGCAAAGAGGGAGAACGAATAGGTTCGCCGCTTGGACGTTTGACAACAAAATAATGTCCGGATTCGGGATGCAGGAAAATCGGATCGACTTCCTCTAGGTTAATTTGGATACGTTGCTGTTCGTCCTGATATAGCGCTTTTTTGAGGTTCTCAGTATCGTGGTTCAGCCGCATGACAATATATTCTTCGGCCAAGTGGTGTACGCTATAGCTCATTACACCCCAGAACAAACCAAACAATGCAATCAACCCGAAAGATAGTGAGATACTCAGTTGGCTTTGTAGGGACTTCATCGCTCCTCCTCTGAGCAAAAACGGTAACCCAAACCGCGCTGAGTTTGAATTTGTGTCTTACCCACCATCTGGCGTAAGCGCCGAATATAGACCTCAACCAGATTCCCTTCTGACTCAGAATCTTGGTTGCCCAGACGCTCTAAAATTTGCTCTTTAGAAAATATTTGACCCGGTCTTTTCATTAACAGCCGCAATACACGAAATTCGTTAGCCGTCGGTTGAAAATGTCGACCATCGCGATGGCTCAATACTTTTGTGTCTAAATTGAGCTGCCATCCTGCTACTTGCAAGCTTTCGTCCAAAGGCTGTTGCCCACGGCGCAATGTCGCCTGAACTCTCGCCAATAACTCTTCGAAATGAAATGGTTTACCGAGATAGTCATCTGCTCCAACCCGTAAACCTTCAACTCGTTCCTGCCATGCATTGCGTGCTGTTAGAATAATGACGGGGGTCGTCAAATGCTGTTCGCGCCAAATTCGCAATACGTCCAAGCCAGGCCGTTTTGGCAAACCCAAATCAAGAATAACCAGGTCATAGTTAAACTCCGCCATTAAATATAACGCTTCCTCACCATCAAATGCCTGGTCAACCAAGTACCCTTGGGACTTTAACTGGCTCGCAAGGTGATTTTGCAATTCAACTTCGTCTTCAACAATCAATAAACGCATGTTTTATTCAATCTTAAGTGTGTGCGGAATGTAACTATTATAACCAGGCCTGGTATCTGCGATGGAATAAAGAAAAGTATCAAAAAGATTGCCAACTCACTTATTCATAATAAAAAAATAATAGGTCGAGATTGGTGAAACCTAAGCGACCACTAATATTAGCCTACAGAAAATGAGAAGATAACGCGTGGGGTTGTAAGGTCTAACAAGAACAAACTTGAGTTAATAAGACAAGGCTTGTGCCGAGACTGGCTAAACAAGGTTAGATCCTAAGGGATCTAACCTTGTAAGCTATAGCGACCACCAGGCCTGGTGGTTGTAGGATTAAACCTGGTGACGCATATGTGGGAACAGCAACACGTCTTTGATGCTGGCTGAATCCGTAAACAGCATTACCAAACGGTCAATACCAATACCCTGCCCGGCCGCCGGTGGCATACCGTGTTCTAATGCGGTGATAAAGTCGGCATCGTAATGCATGGCTTCATCGTCGCCTTCGTCTTTCGCGCGTACTTGTTCCATAAAACGTTCGGCTTGGTCTTCGGCATCGTTTAATTCTGAGAAACCATTGGCGAGTTCACGCCCGCCGATAAACAACTCAAAGCGGTCCGTCACAAACGGATTGTCATCTTTACGACGCGCCAACGGTGACACTTCGGCTGGATATTCGGTAATAAAGGTTGGGTCCATTAAACGATGCTCAACCGTTTCTTCGAAAATTTCCGTTTGAATTTTGCCCAAGCCATAACCCGGACGCACATCAATTTTCAGTTTTTCTGCCAACGCAATGCAGTATTCGATATCGTCTAAATCATCCGCCTTGACGCCTTCGTTAAACATCGCAATCGATTCTTTTAACGGAATACGCGCAAACGGTTTATCGAAATGGAATACTTGACCTTGATAAGGTACTTCACCACTTCCTAACGCTAAATGCGCCAGTTCTTTAAACATTTCTTCGGTGTAGTCCATCATGTCGTTATAGTCGGCATACGCCTCATAAAACTCAACCATCGTAAACTCGGGATTATGACGCGTAGACAAGCCTTCGTTGCGGAAGTTGCGGTTGATTTCAAACACCTTCTCAAACCCACCAACTAACAAACGTTTCAAATATAATTCTGGTGCGATACGCAAAAACAACGGCATATCTAGCGCATTGTGATGGGTCACGAACGGCTTAGCGGAGGCGCCCCCCGGGATGACCTGCATCATCGGTGTTTCGACTTCCATAAAGCCTTTACGCACAAAGAATTCGCGCATTGCGTGAATAATTTTTGAGCGCATTTCAAAGGTCTTGCGGCTTTGCTCGCTCATAATCAAATCTAAGTAACGCTGGCGATAACGCACTTCTTGATCTTGTAGACCATGAAACTTATCCGGTAAAGGACGCAGGGCTTTGGTAATCAGCTCAATCGATTCAACATGGATGGATAGCTCGTCCGTGTTGGTTTTAAATAAATAACCCGACACACCCACGATATCGCCTAAGTCCCACTTTTTGAACTGCTCGTTATAAAAGCCTTCTGGCAATTCATCACGCGTGACATACACCTGAATACGCCCGCTCATGTCTTGCAAAGTAGCAAAGCTGGCTTTGCCCATAATGCGGCGCAACATCATACGGCCGGCTAATTTAACGCGTACCGGCTCCATCGCCGCCAATTCTTCTTTCGTTTTATCAGCGTATTCGTTTTGCAAATCCATCGCCAATACATCACGACGGAAAGTGTTGGGATAAGCTTGACCGGTTTGACGCAAATTGTCTAACTTGGCGCGGCGCTCAGCGATAATTTTGTTCTCATCGACTTCTGGCGTAGGTGTTTGTTCTGACATTCGATTTTTCCCTAAATTTTAATTCTGCAATCAACCACCAGGCCTGGTGGTTATAAGCCCGCTTTTAAGCTGGCTTCAATAAACTGGTCTAACTCACCGTCTAACACGGCATTCGTGTTGCCGGTTTCGACATTGGTGCGTAAGTCTTTAATACGTCCGGAGTCCAATACATAAGAACGAATTTGACTACCCCAACCGATATCCGACTTGGAATCTTCCAAACTTTGTTTTTCTGCATTGCGGCTTTGCATCTCCAACTCATACAACTTAGCACGCAACTGTTTCATGGCTTCGGCCTTGTTCTGATGTTGCGAACGACCGTTTTGACACTGCACCACGGTATTAGTTGGGATATGCGTAATACGCACCGCCGACTCGGTTTTGTTGACGTGCTGACCACCCGCTCCACTGGCGCGATACACGTCAATTCGTAGATCAGCCGGATTAATGTCGATTTCGACATCATCATTGACTTCCGGCGAGATAAACACCGAGGCAAATGAGGTGTGACGACGGCTACCGGAGTCAAACGGTGATTTACGCACTAAACGATGCACGCCGGTTTCGGTGCGCATCCAACCATAAGCATAGTCGCCCACTACATGAATGGTCGCACCTTTAATGCCGGCTACTTCGCCATCGGATACTTCCAAGACTTCGGCTTTAAAGCCTTTCGATTCAATCCAACGTAAATACATACGCAATAACATACTCGCCCAATCCTGTGCTTCGGTTCCGCCCGAGCCGGATTGAATTTCCAAGTAACAATTATTTGGGTCCATCTCACCTGAGAACATGCGCTGAAATTCGAGCTCATCGAGCTTTTTGGTTAAGCTGTCGAGTTCGGTTTCGACTTCTTCGACCATGCCGACATCATCATCGGCCTCGGCCATTTCAAGCAGTTCTTTACAGGCCTCTAAGCCGCCCAACAGTTCATCCAGTGTGCCGACAATTTTTTCAAGTTGGACTTTTTCTTTGCCGAGGCTTTGCGCTTTTTCTGGGTTATCCCAGATTTTTGGGTCTTCTAATTCACGTGATACTTCAACTAAACGTTCGGATTTGGTTTCGTAGTCAAAGATACCCCCTCAGCACCTGGCTGCGGGCTTGATAATCGTCTATTCGGTTGTACAGTGGATTCAATTCCATTGCGCCTTAATCCCATTAAAATTAAACCGTGAATAATACCATTATTAGCCAAATTCTAGGAGCGTTTTTGAACAAGCCTCAAGCTTTCGTTCATTGCGCCGATATAGTTAAAGCACACAAACCACCAGGCCTGGTGGTGAAATAACAAATTAAATAAAAAGTGCGTTAAAATAAAAATACAAGCTAAACCAGCTAACACCTTGACCAGAAAAGGATTTTACTATGGCTATTCAATCAGCTAACGGCCTTAATCAAGCTTACTCAAAAGTGTCGCAAATCGAAAATGCCACACCACAGAACAAATTACTCAACAATCAGGCTCGTCAAACTGAGAAGTTTTCGTTAGACAGTTCCAACGCAACCAGTCAAGCTTCGGGACAAGAAAAGCCGCTCACCAAAGAACAACAAAAGATCGAGCAACAAGCTAACCTAATTGAGCATTTATTTGGCAAAGGCGCACCTAAAGAAGCGAATGCCCTAAAGATTTTCTTCCAGGAAACAGTTGAAAAACTTAACGAGGTATTAGCACCGGACTTAGGGCCGAATGCCATTAGCGCAGAAAAACTAGCTGAACAGGGTGGCATGGAATATTGGTCACCGGAAAACACAGCCGGACGCATTGTACAAGGTACTACTGGTTTTTTTGAGTCCTACAAAGCGGCAAACCCAGACTTAGAAGGCGAAGCTTTGTTGGATAAATTCTTAAGTGTGATAGGCGGTGGGATTGAATCTGGATTTAAAGATGCCACCAATATCTTAGAAGGCTTTGGGGTATATAAAGATTCGATTAAAGACAATGCTGAAAAAACATTTGATTTAGTCCAACAAGGCTTAGCGGCCTTCCGTGAACAGCAAATGCAAGCAATGGGAATCAGTAGTCCAAAAGAATCAAATGAGGATGCACTGACTCAGACTACTGGTTCGGACTAATCAACAGCTTTGGTGATTGATATTTAAACATCAGATTTTGCATGACCCAACAAAAAAGCCGACAATCAATGTCGGCTTTTTTGTTACAAGCAGATTCGCTTAACGCAATAACAATACGGGTTTGCTATTGTGCTCTAGCATCTTAAGGGTAAAGCTGCCAAAAAATAAACTGCGTAACTTACCATGACTAAACGCACCCATCACCGTCATATCCAGATTGTTTTCATCCTGATAATTTAGTAATTCAGTTTGCGCATCGCCGTTTAACAAGGCCACTTGGTAAGACAAACCGGCCTGTTTTAACTGCGTAGCAGCTTGGTCCAACAAAGTCTGCGCGTCAGGCTTATCTGACACATGTACAAGATGGATTTGCATGTCACGGTACAGCGGACTTTTACAGACCATATCCAAGGCCTTATTCGCACCTTCAGTATCGTTATAAGCCAACATCATCGACTTAGGTTCTTTAAAGTTACCGTTGACGATAAAAATCGGTTTATGCAAAGCGCGAATGGAGGCTTCCAACTGTGAACCAATCCCTTTTGCTTCATCGGCATGGCCCTGACCACGCAAACCTAAAACCAGCACACGTATCTCACCTTCCAAGTCAGAAAGCGTTTCAGCTAAGTTGCCATGACGTTGCTTAGCAGCCACTTCTTTAATCGAAAAGTGAGCAATGCGAGATTTGGCTTTTTCCAACATCACCTTGCCTTGTTCGATTAAGCGCTTGCTTTCAGACTGCTCCTGATCGGACAAATCTTGCATTAGGTTTTCACGCATATTAGGCGTTAAATTGCCCGAATGATCCGTATGTTCCAACAACATACTGTGCTCAATAGAATGAACCAACTCTAATGGCGAGTTCACTTTTTGCGCGATCCAAGCTGAATAATCGACTACCGAATCGCTCATTTCCGAGCCATCGACGCAAGCCATAACCCATTTCTGCTCTAATGCTTGCATTAGTGACCTCCCATTACTTTTTCTATTTTCGCAGGATCATTATGTACCGCGTATTTATCCATTAAGGTTTCACTGGCTTCGTTTAAACCTACCACTTCAACATCTGCGCCTTCACGACGTAGCTTTATGACTACTTTATCCAACGCATAAACCGCGCTCACATCCCAGAAATGGGCACGATGCACATCGATCGTCACCTTATCCACGGCTTCTTTAAAATCAAAACATCTAATGAACTTATCGGCAGAATTAAAGAACACCTGCCCTACCACCGAATAAACACGAGTTCCCGTGGCTTCATCGAAACTTTTGCTTACATACATAAATTGGTTGAGCTTAGAAGCCATAAACAAGGCCGCTAATACGACACCAGCGATCACACCAAATGCCAGGTTATGTGTCCAGACCGTAATAATCACCGTAGCCAACATAACAATCGTGGCAGACAATGGATTCGTTCGCATTTCAGGAATCGAACTCCAGCTAAACGTACCAATTGATACCATAATCATAACTGCGACTAAAGCGGCCATCGGCACAACCGATAGGAAGTCAGACAAAAATACCACCATAATCAACAACACCACGCCTGCCGTAAAGGTGGATAAACGTCCACGGCCACCCGATTTTACGTTAATGACAGACTGACCAATCATCGCACAACCGGCCATACCACCAGTAAAGCTAGATGCAATATTTGCCACGCCCTGACCTTTACATTCTCGCTTTTTATCACTATCAGTATCCGTCATTTCATCCAATACTTGCGCCGTCATTAATGACTCCAACAAACCAACTAAAGCAATCGCCACGGCATAGGGCAAAATAATCCATAAAGTCTCGAAATTAAACGGTACATCTGGCAATAAAAATACCGGTAAAGTATCTGGCAACTCACCCATGTCGCCAATCGTACGCACATCAATACCCATCGCGACAACAATCGCGGTTAATACGATAATCACCACCAAAGGCGATGGAATGATCGAACCAATTTTGGGAACATAAGGAAATAAATAAACCAACGCTAAACCAAATGCCGTTAAGGCATAGACGTGCCAGGTGACATTCGTTAACTCAGGCAGTTGTGACATAAAAATCAGAATCGCCAAGGCATTTAAAAAACCGACCATAACGGAACGTGAAATAAAACTGATTAGATTCTGTAGGTTTAAATAACCCGCTAGAATTTGCAGAAGACCGGCTAATATGCCAGCGGCTAATAAATACTCCAGCCCATGATCCTTCACAAGATTTATCATTAACAATGCCGTAGCCGCGGTAGCGGCAGAAATCATACCTGGACGTCCACCTACAATTGCAATAACCACCGCAATCGTAAACGATGCATACAATCCCACTTTGGGATCAACGCCCGCAATAATCGAAAACGCTATCGCTTCCGGAATCAAGGCTAGCGCGACAACAATACCGGCCAAAATATCGCCACGTACATTGCCAAACCAGTCTTTTTTATTTTGTGATAACAACATTTTACCGCCCATCATTTGTTTATTTTTGTATATGCATTCGAGACCATTCTGGCCTATAAATTGAGAATCGATACTGAAACCAAGATAAAATTAAAGCAAAAGAAAGCTTTAAGGTATGTAAAAACGGATTGTATTCTAGCTGTATAAGCCTTAAATAACAACTACCAGGCCTGGTGCTGTGTTTACAACAGACATAAAAAAACCCAGCCGAAGCTGGGTTTTTATCTACTTACACCGTAAGCGTTGATTAGATCAACTTACCTGCGTAATCCGCGATACCTGGGTTATCGCTCACACCTTTCAATGTTGGGTGGTTAACTTTGTTTAGCTTCAAGTTACCTTTGTGGTTACGTAGGTAATCTGCTGCTACGTCCCACATCAAGCGACCTTCACCAACTTGGTCAACTTGCGCCCAACCAGCTACAGTATAAGTTTTGTTCGGCTCAACTGGGGTACCATCGTCCAACGTGATGTTGGTGATACGACGACCCAAAGTTTCGTTAGGATCACAAACATAATCCAAACCACCGATACGTGCCATATCACCACCTGATTGAAGGTAAGGATCAACCACAAATAGGTTTTCACAAATCCCTTCAAACACGTCTTTCAACTCAGCACCCGTCATTTCTGTACGATAGGTTTCACCATAGGTTAACGACGTTTCATCCATAACGCGTTCCATAGTGATCATTTCACCCTGGATAACTGAGGTACCCCAACGAACACCTGCAGACATGGCAATTTGAGTATCATGCTCTTCACGTAACGCGTTCACCAAAATCTGGTCCCACGTACCCATGAAGTTACCACGACGGTAAAGCGTATCTTCCGCTTCGCCAAACTCTTCGCTTAAGATTTCACCATAGGTTTTTCCTAAACGATCTTTATTGTTCTTGTACTTAGCGTTACGTGCTTCAACCACGTTTTCATCATATTTACGCTGATATAGATCAGAAATAAATTGATTAACACCTTTGTCGGCTTCTAATACATTCGAGAATACTGGCAACAAACGGTAATCGATACCTTTTAACTTGCCTTCTTGAATATCTAAATCCATTACACCAACAAACTTACCGTTAGAACCGGCGTTAGTTACATAACAAACACCGCCTTCTGGTGTTTTAACCTTAGTTGGGATCGGCATACCATCGTGAGTGTGACCACCGAAGATTGCATCGATACCGTTTACACGGCTAGCCATCTTAATGTCAACGTCCATACCGTTATGCGAAATCATGATAACCGCGGCTACTTTTTCGTTTGCACGAATGTGGTCAACCGTTTCTTGCAAGTCTTCTTCACGTAAGCCAAATGACCAGTTAGGGAAGTTAGCTTGTGGGTTTGCATTAGATAAACGTGGGAACGTCTGACCAACAACCGCAACACGCTCACCATTCACTTCTTTAATGGTGTAAGGCTTAAACGGACGTAGTTCATCTTCGTTATATAAACCAATACCGTATTTTTCAGTTACGTCATAATAGGCGTCACCAAATAAAGCGTCTTCACGAATACGCGTGTTTTGAGAAACATACTCACCTTTAAACGCTTGTAGGTTTCTCAGAACTTCGTGTTCTTCATAGGTAAATTCCCAGTGACCAGTCAAAATATCCATACCTAATAGGTTAGACGCTTCAACCATGTCCATACCACGTGTCCAAAGAGCGGTTGCTGAACCGTGCCACAAGTCACCACCATCCATGTAGATCGTATTTTGACGTCCACCAGCCTGGTCACGTAGCATGTCTAATAAAGTTTTTAGGTGGGCAAAACCACCCACTTTACCGTAACGAGCGGCCGCATCTTCGAAATCAAGGTAAGAAAAAGCATAAGACTCAGGTGTACCTTCTTTAAGACCGACGTTTTCTAGCAATGCTTTACCAACAATGTGTGGACGCTTACCATAAGCTGGGCCCACACCAAGGTTGACGTTTGGCTCACGGAAGTGAATTGGCTTTAACTGTGCGTGAGTATCGGTAGTGTGTAATAAACGAACTTTGCCTTTCATTGGCACGTTATACATGCTGGCATCACCAGACCATTCACCTGGTTTATCACCCATTGCACGAGCACCAGCTGGCAACATACCAGCGGCAGCGGCTACAGCCATTACGTGTAGAAATTCGCGACGATTTAAAGACATGAGGTCTCTCCGTTCTAATTAAAATTAAGCCCTAAAGCCGTTCAAAAAAGTCCAGCTAAGTTAACTAAATTGATGATTAAAGTCAAATTCAGCGCCCTTAGCTGCACAAGAATTATCTTATAGCTAATAAAGTTTTTTTTATAACGTCATTAAAAAATGCTTCGCAATTAAACCAATCAACCTACCCATTTACGCGCGTTTCTGAATAAACGCATCCAAGGCGCATCTTCAATCCAATCATCTGGACACCAGGAATGTTGCGCGGCTCGAAACACACGCTCAGGATGTGGCATCATAATCGTAACGCGACCGTCCTGAGTGGTTAAGCCAGTAATACCCTGTTCCGATCCATTCGGATTGAACGGATAGCGCTCAGTCGCTAAACCTTGTGCATTTACATAACGCAAACCAATCAAACCTTGTGCCGCTTCAGCTGATGCGTCACCAAAATCCACGCGGCCCTCACCGTGCGCGACCGCCACTGGAATGCGGCTGCCCGCCATGCCGGCTAATAATACCGACGGTGACTCGGTCACTTCGACCAGTGAGAGGCGCGCTTCAAACTGCTCAGAGCGGTTGCGTTTAAAGGCTGGCCAATGTTGCGCACCCGGAATAATGTCTTTTAAATTCGACATCATTTGACAACCGTTACACACACCCAAACTGAAGGTATCTTGGCGATTAAAGTAAGCTTCAAATTGATCGCGTGCGCGCGGGTTAAACAAAATGGAGTTTGCCCAACCACGGCCAGCACCCAATACATCGCCATAAGAAAAGCCGCCACAAGCCACTAAGCCTTTGAACTCGTCTAATGTCACACGACCTTCTAGAATATCGCTCATGTGAACATCAATAGAGGTGAAGCCTGCGCGATCAAAAGCGGCCGCCATTTCTTGCTGACCGTTAACGCCCTGCTCACGCAAAATCGCAACCTTAGGTTTAACACCTGTTTGAATGTAGGGCGCAGAAACGTCGTCATTTATATCAAAACTCGGCTTAGCAACCAACTCCGTATGGGCAGAATCCTTAATCGCTTCAAATTCTTGTTCGGCGCAAACTTCGTTATCGCGCATCGCTTGAATGCGATAAGAGGTTTCAGACCACCAGGCCTGGTAGTGAGCGCGCGCGCCTTTTAATAGGGTTTTACCCTGAGTTTGAATCAAAATTTCATCGGTGGTATTGATGCCGCCAATCCAATGCGACATCTCAGCCAACTGGTGTTTCGCTAAAATTTGATTAACCTGTTCGATATCCTGAGTTTTGACCTGAACCACCGCACCCAGCTCTTCAGCCGCGAGTGCCGCGATTGGTTCCGCACCTAGCTCGCTCACATCAATATCAATACCACAATGACCGGCAAACGCCATTTCAAGCAAGGTCACCAACAAACCACCATCGGCGCGATCGTGGTAAGCCTGAATTAAGTTAGCTTCGTTTAAGGCTTGAATGGCATTAAAGAAATTCACCAGATCTTGCGACTCATCCAAGTCGGCCGCCACATCACCCACTTGGTTATAAACCTGCGCTAAACAGCTGCCACCGATGCGGTTCTGCTTGCGGCCTAAATCAATAACGCATAACTGAGTATCGCCTAATTCGGTGCGCAACTGCGGAGTTAAGGTTTTCCGCACATCTTCCACACATGAAAAAGCCGTGATATTGAGTGAAACTGGTGAAATTACCGCTTTATCTTGGCTTTGGTCCTGCCAAACAGTTTTCATCGACATGGAATCTTTACCAACCGGCACCGAAATACCTAGGGCTGGACACAGCTCCATACCCACGGTTTCAACCGCTGCAAACAAGGCGGCATCCTCACCGGGATGCCCAGCCGCGGCCATCCAGTTAGCCGACATTTTAATGTCTGAAATTTGGCCAATTTTAGCCGCCGCAATATTCGTAATGGCTTCAGCAATTGCCAAACGTGCTGAGGCTTTTGGGTTAATTAACGCAACCGGAGGGCGCTCACCCATCGCCATCGCTTCGCCAGTGTAACCTTTGTAATCCGATGCGGTTACGCCCACATCCGCGACCGGAACCTGCCAAGGTCCAACCATTTGATCGCGTGTAACCATACCGGTAATACTGCGGTCGCCAATCGTAATTAGGAAAGATTTACTCGCAATAGTTGGCAGCTTTAACAAACGCTCGGTGACTTCCTCCAGTTCCAAAACGGCGGTTTCAAAACCCGGTTGCGGAATGCTTAAAGTTTTAACGTCACGTAGCATTTTAGGCGGCTTGCCTAGTAATACATTCAACGGCAAATTCACCGGTGTGCCTTCTAGCACCGTGTCATTTACCACAAGCTCTTGTTCAGCGGTGGCTTCACCCACAATCGCATACAAACAACGTTCGCGCTGACAAATGGCTTCAAACTGTTCAATTTTGTCAGGATAAATCGCCATCACATAACGCTCTTGCGATTCATTACACCAAATTTCCATAGGTGACATACCCGGCTCATCATTTGGCACTTTGCGTAAATCAAAGCGTCCACCACGTCCGCTGTCATTTACAAGTTCTGGAAACGCATTCGACAACCCCCCCGCGCCCACGTCATGTATGGAGGCAATCGGCGTATCACTCCCTAAATAAGTACAGCGATCAATCACTTCTTGAACGCGACGTTCCATTTCTGGATTATCACGTTGCACTGAAGCAAAATCCAAAGCTTCCGAACCTGAGCCTGAGTCCACACTCGATGCCGCGCTGCCGCCCAAACCAATTAACATGGCCGGACCACCTAACACCACGAGTTTTGCACCAACCGGAATGTTTTGTTTTTGTACGTGCATGTCACGAATATTGCCCAGACCACCGGCCAACATTATCGGTTTATGATAACCACGAACTTCTTCGCCATCGTGGGTTAACAAAGGGTTTTCATAGGTACGAAAATAACCGTTAATCGCCGGACGACCAAACTCGTTGTTATATCCAGCGGCACCTAACGGACCTTCAATCATAATATCCAAAGGCGATACAATACGTGCTGGACGACCATACTCACGTTCCCAAGCCTGTTTGAAGCCGGGAATATTCAAATTCGACACAGTAAAACCAGTTAAGCCCGACTTAGGTTTCGAGCCCTGGCCAGTTGCACCTTCGTCACGAATTTCACCACCAGCACCTGTAGCCGCACCTGGAAAAGGCGAAATTGCAGTGGGGTGATTGTGGGTTTCAACCTTGATCTGCACATGCACCGGTTCTGAGCTATAAGCGTATTCGGCGCTACCAGACTGCGGGAAAAAACGCACCGCATTTGGTCCTTGCATCACGGCTGCGTTATCACTATAAGCAGACAAGACACCCGCCGGATTAGATTGAAAACTGTTGCGAATCATGCCAAATAAAGACTTGGCTTTTGGCTCGCCATCTACAACCCAATCGGCGTTAAAAATTTTATGCCGACAATGTTCTGAGTTGGCTTGGGCGAACATCATCAATTCCGCATCGGTTGGGTTACGTTTTAGCTGACCAAAGTTCTCAACCAAATAATCAATCTCATCCTCACTCAAAGCCAAGCCTAACTCTTTATTGGCTTTAAGTAGCGCTTCACGACCGCCTTTTAACACGTCCACGCTGCGTAAATCTCGCGGTTTATGCTGCTCAAACAACGCGCTAATTTTGGTCAAATCCGCCCAAGCAACTGAAGTCATACGGTCGTATAAAGCTGGCATAAATGCGTCCAATTGATCCGGATTAATACCTTTTAAGAAATAAGCGATGCCTTTTTCAATGCGTTTGATTTGCGGCAAACCACAGGTATGCATAATATCCGTCGCTTTGGATGACCAAGGTGAAATCGTGCCTGGACGAGGCGTAATCAAACAAGTGGTTGATTGCGCTGGGGTTAGGTCAACACTATCTGCATTTAGCAACTGGCGTAACTGTGACAGTTGCTCAGGCGTCAAGTCGACTTCAGCCTCGTAAAAGTAAACGTTTTGCGAGGCCACACCGGCAATTTTACCTAGCGAAGCAAGCTTGGCGTTCAGTTGGCTTAAACGATAGTCAGAATGAGCGGGAAGCCCCCAAATGATTTGCATAACTCTGGTTCCTAAAATGAAGATACGGAATGAAAACTTTATTAAAACTAATAGAAAAAGCCCTCGTTAAGAGGGCTAATGATATTTAATACATTATTTTTCGAGCAATCCTAACGTCGTTAAGATATGGCGGCGTTGCTCTGCATTAAGAGGAGCCCCCCCCTCTTCTACATTTAAGCTCAACATAGTTTTGTCGGCATCTGATTCGGACGGTGTTAACTTTAAACGCACCAATTCAGGCAGATCACGCCCGGAAAATAGTCGACCAAAAAAACCTTTTGATGATGGCGTATTTTCAGGCGTTTTCAGCCAAATTTCGTATAAAGCTGGCCTGGTGGCGGTTACATACCAATCAGCACGATAAACCATCGCCTGCAAATAATCCCAAGCTTGAGACCGCGGTGCCGCGAGAACGATGCCTGCCAACTCTTCACCCTCATAAATTTCCTGGTAATAAGCCACTGTCTCAACTTCGCTAATCGCTTGAAGCTGAGTTGCACCGAAGAAAACCATCGCTCGATAAAGTGCAAGTGATTCCATCATCGTATCGTATGGACGTATAAGCCAATCGGTTGTATTTTGACTCGAATCGGCTTGCATCATGTGGTGTCGAATGTAGACTTTGACTTTTTTATTAGCGGTGTCGTCAATAACTTGCAAACTATAACGATCATAAATACCCGATACCAACTCAGGACGCCAACTGTTTAGCATTCGTGATAGTGCGCCTAACTCTTTCTCAACCGGCGCATGCTCTATTCTCGCAGCATATTGGGTTTCGATTAAACCCAAATCTAAGCGTTCTTCGGCTATGTCAAACCCTTGCTGCTGAACAAATTGGCGCAAACCCGCCCAAACCTGTTTCACATCCACCCCTTCAAACTCTATCCAGCGCTCAACTAGGTTCGATTTAACTTGAATCTGTTCAACTTGATAGCTTGGAATCGTGTCAACCTCTGACAGATCGACACTGCTAAGTGATTGGGTTAATAATGAATTTGTATCCTTAGGTTCGATAAAGTTAGGTGGCATTTCGAGTTTTTTGGCCAACTCAGCTTCATGAATACGGTGATCATCTTCGCCATTATAGATGTTCGACAAACTTGAGCAACTTGCCAGGGTTAAATACAGGACACCAAACCCCACTAACTTTAATAATGCCACTATGACAACACTCCTGCGTGAATCAGCGCGCCACGCACTATGTCATGATATGGCTCAGATAACGGCGTTAAAGGCAAACGAATTGCAGGTTTAATCAATCCCATTTCCGCCATGGCCCACTTAACGGGAATCGGGTTCGCTTCAACAAACAACTTCTGGTGCAATTCCATTAAAGGCGAGTCCAACTGGCGCGTTTTATCCGCATCGCCAGCCAACGCCGCATTATAAGCCTGAGCCACCAAGTCTGGTGCGACATTAGCCGTAACGGAAATTCCGCCATGTCCACCTAACAATATAAACTCAACAGCCGTCGCATCATCACCCGTATATAAATCAAAATCAGCATCAACCAATTCAAGGATTTTACTCACGCGTGACAAATCTCCAGTTGCCTCTTTCACGCCCACAATATTCGCAACCTTGGCTAATCGACCAATGGTTTCTGGCTGCATATCACATGCGGTACGCCCAGGAACATTGTAGAGAATTTGAGGAATATCGACCGCTTCTGCGATCTTTTTATGGTGAAGATACAAGCCTTCTTGAGTCGGCTTATTGTAATAAGGGGTGACCAGCAAACACGCATCAGCACCCACTTGTTTAGCACACTGGGTAAGTTGAATGGCTTCGGTGGTTGAGTTGGCACCAGTACCAGCGATCACCGGAATGCGTTTATTGACACGCTCAACTACAAAACGAATCACATCACAGTGCTCTTTCATATCAAGCGTGGCTGACTCGCCGGTCGTGCCGACCGCTACAATTGCTTGTGTACCGGATTGGATATGCCATTCGAGCAAACGTTCCAACGCGGCATAATCAACGCTTTCGTCCTCGTTCATTGGGGTTACCAATGCCACCATACTGCCTCTAAACACGGCCCATTCTCCACAATAATAATTTGCCGACCTGTCATCAAACCGCAACGTATCTCACGCCAAAATAATGAGCAAGCCGTAAAGGCGTAATCTTACCGTTTCAGGCCTGGTTGTTCAACTTGTTATTGCGCTTGCGATTGATTATTGCAATCCAACCCCAAAAGCGGTTGCGCACGATTAGATTTATGGTGATACTAGAACCAAAACCAAGAAAATGGAGGCCATAATGTCATCAAACTTCGCGTCACAAATCAACGATTTTGAACTCAGCGCCACGGCAGACCAAACAATTCAACTCAATGACTTAAAGGGTCATTACACGATCTTATATTTTTATCCTAAAGATAATACGCCTGGATGCGCGCAAGAAGGCCAAGATTTTCGTGACCTGTACGAGTCTTTCAAAAAACTAGATGCCGAAATTTACGGTGTATCCAAAGATAGCTTACAAAAACATCAAAACTTCAAAGAAAAATACCAATTCCCGTTTGAACTGATAAGCGACCCTGATGAAGTTTTGTGCAAAATGTTTAATGTCATCAAACTTAAAAAGAACTTTGGCAAAGAGTATATGGGCATCGAACGCAGTACCTTTTTACTCGATCCCAACCTAAATCTGATTAAAGAGTGGCGCAAAGTGAAAGTGACCGGCCACGCGCAAGATGTTTTAGACACCCTTAAAAATCATTAATCGAAACCACCACAAGGAACGGCTATGTCAGATAATACCAAACGCCTCTTCATCTTAGACACCAACGTATTGATGCACGATCCGATGGCCTTATTTAACTTTGATGAGCATGACTTATTTATCCCTATGACCGTATTGGAAGAACTTGATGCCGGTAAAAAAGGGGTATCAGAAGTCGCACGCAACGTGCGTGAAACCAACCGATTAATGGACAAAATTATCGACGGTGCGGATTTTGAAACCATTCGAAAAGGTTTAGCGCTAGAAAACATTCACCCTCGTAAAAATGACGAAAACACATCTTTGCATCTTGGTAAGCTATTTTTTGAAACCGAAATCCTGAAAGCGGAGTTACCTACCAGTATTCCCAGCCATAAAGCCGACAACCAAATCCTACAAACCGGCTTAGCTCTGAAAGCTAAATTCCCTGAGCGCAATGTCACCCTAGTTACCAAAGACATTAATATGCGCATCAAGGCCTCAGCCGTTGGCTTACATTCAGAAGACTATTATAACGACCGTGTACTCGAAGACGCTGACCTACTTTATACCGGTTACGAAATTTTGCCCGATGACTTTTTTGAAACCCACGGCAAAGACATGAAAGCCTGGCAAGTGGAGGCGCGCAGCTTTTATGAGCTAAACATTGACAGTGATCAACAGCATTACTACTACCCTAATCAATGTTTAATTAGCGCCAACGACTCAGGCTTTAGCGCGATTGTGCGCAAAGTGGAAGAGCATAAAATCACCCTCGAAACCATGCGCGATTACACTATTGGCAAACACAGCGTTTGGGGCATAAATGCACGCAATAGTGAACAGAACATGGTGATGAACTTTTTGATGGACCCAGATATTGACTTTGTTTCCCTACTGGGTATCGCCGGCACCGGTAAAACTTTGTTAGCGCTGGCTTGTGGCCTTGAACAAACGCTGGATCAAGGTATTTATAACGAAATCATTATGACCCGCGCCACCATTCCAGTTGGTGAAGACATCGGCTTTTTGCCCGGCACTGAAGAAGAAAAAATGACGCCCTGGATGGGCGCGCTTATGGATAACTTAGAAGTGCTCACCATGTCAGATGAACACGGTGCCGATTGGGAAAAACAATCCACCCAAGAGCTACTAAACAAACGCATAAAAATTAAATCGCTGAACTTTATGCGCGGCCGTACCTTTATGAAAAAGTACATCATTATCGACGAAGCCCAAAACCTGACCCCTAAACAAATGAAAACCTTAGTTACCCGCTCCGGCGCAGGAACAAAGGTGATTTGCCTAGGTAACATCGGCCAAATTGATACGCCTTATTTAACCGAAACCACCACCGGCTTAACCTATGTGGTTGATCGCTTTAAAAACTGGGAACACGGTGCACACATTACACTGAAACAAGGCGAACGTTCTCGTCTTGCTGAATTTGCATCTGAAGCACTATAATCAACTAACTTATTGTTAATTCAATAAATAACGACGAGATAACTACCAGGCCTGGTGCTTAACTGGTTAAAATGGAAAAACGACTAATAAAAAATGGTTAAAAAGACAAGGTATTAGAACAATTTGTTTGATAAAATCATTTGGAACAATTTGACCTAAACGATCAATTTAGAATTTTATAAAGGATAGCTCATGCAACACCAAAACAAACAAAAAGGCTTTACCCTCATCGAAATCGCCATTGTACTGGTCATTATCGGCTTGCTACTTGGCGGCGTTCTAAAAGGTCAAGAATTAATTAAAAGTGCGAAAACTAAAGCCGCTGCAAGTGATGTAAACGCTTACTCAGTGGCACTAGTTAGCTATCAAGATCGTTTTGGTGATTTATTCAATAAAGCAAACTACACAGTACCTGTCACAGATGGAACGGAGCCTGATAGCAATGACATGCTAAAAGAGTTAGCGGATCGTGGTTTAATTTCACAAAAAAACCAACATGCTTTAGGTGGTGCAGTCGAATTGGCTAAAAATGGCGATACGACAGGTACAGTTATCGGGCTTGCTACAGCCGCTAACACTACAGTTGCCCCGCAATCATTTAGCTGGGCAGTTTGTTATAGAGATATAACAACTGAAGATAATGTCCAAGCATTAATTCGTGCAATCGATGGTGCAGGCTCTGATTTTATAACAACGCCAACAGCCTATCAAACTGGTCGCGCACGACTTGTTATTGATGACTTAACCTCTGCACCAAACGAATACGCACCTGCAAATACAACCGTGTGTTTTGAGATTTAACTTTGAAGCTAATAAAAAAACCCGCTTTTGCGGGTTTTTTTATTGTCTGTAATAAGCACCAGGCCTGGTGCTTAATGTTTAGAGCCAGATTGCTCTAGACATAACTGACTTCAAGGATTTCATAGTCGATTTCGCCGCTTGGAGCTTGTACCACGACCTCTTCACCCTCTTCCTTACCAATTAACGCTCGTGCAATCGGTGAGTTAATCGAAATTTTATTCTGTTTTAAATCCGATTCTTCATTCCCGACAATGCGATAAATCACTTCACCATCGGTATCCAAGTTCAACAGCTTCACTGTCGCACCAAATACAATTTTACCGTTGGCATTTAAGCTCGCCACATCAATAATCTGGGCATGACTTAAAACACCTTCTAAATGTTTAATGCGTGCTTCTATAAAGCCTTGTTGCTCACGCGCCGCATGGTATTCGGCATTTTCTTTTAAATCGCCGTGTTCACGCGCATCGGCAATCGCCTGCGTAATTCTTGGGCGTTCTTCTTTTTTTAAACGTTGAAGCTCGACTTGTAATTTATCGGCTCCATCTTTTGTCATAGGATGTTTTTGCATAATGTCTTACTCCATAAAAGAAAAGAAGCCAGCACGTCAACGTACCAGCTTCTTTTATGCAACTAACGAATTTATATTCTAGTTACTTAAACATATCAAGGTTTAAGCGTTATGTAAATCTTGTAAACGATGCACTGGTTGATTATCCAAGTAGTCCATCGCGGCGACCGTAGCAAATGCACCGGCCATAGTCGTCGTATAACAAATCTTATGCATCAAAGCTTCACGACGAATACCGGAAGAATCTTTAATACTCACTGAGCCGTCCGAGGTGTTGACGATCAAAGCAATCTCTTCATTTTTGATTGCATCAACAATGTTCGGACGCCCTTCGGTCACCTTGTTAACCAACTCGCATTCAATGCCAGCCTCAATCAAGGACGCGGCGGTACCACGCGTAGCCACGATCGTGAACCCTTTTGCTAACAATTTCTGCGCAAGGTCGATGACTTTAACTCGGTCAGCCTTTCGCACGCTGAGGAAGGCTTTACCCTCCCGAGGCAATACCGTGCTAGCCGCTAACTGTGCATTTGCATAAGCTTGCGCAAAGTTTTCACCGACACCCATCACCTCACCGGTCGATTTCATTTCTGGGCCTAGAATTGGGTCTACTCCTAGGAACTTAATGAAAGGGAACACCGCTTCTTTTACCGAACAATGCTTCGGCATAATTTCAACTTCGTACCCCTGCTGCTTTAAGCTTTGGCCGACCATGCAACGCGCCGCAATTTTAGCCAATGGACGACCAATCGCCTTGGATACAAATGGCACGGTTCTAGATGCACGTGGATTGACCTCTAATACATAAATGTCTTCGCCCTTCACAGCGAACTGAGTATTCATCAAACCGATGACATTTAAGGCTTTAGCCATTTTAGAGACTTGGTCGCGAATCTCATCCTGAATCTTCGCTGAAATACTGTATGGCGGCAAGGAACAGGCTGAATCACCTGAGTGAATACCGGCTTGCTCGATGTGCTCCATCAAGCCACCGATCACCACCTGCTCACCATCACAAATCGCATCCACGTCTAGTTCCACCGCGTCATCTAAGAAGCGATCTAACAATACTGGCGAATCATTCGATACTTGCACCGCATATTTCATATAACGGATCAAGTCTTCTTCTGAATAGACGATTTCCATCGCGCGCCCACCTAATACATAAGACGGACGTACCACTAGCGGATAGCCAATTTCTTTAGCTAAAATAATCGCCTCATCTTCACGGCGTGCGGTGCGATTTGGTGGCTGGCGTAAACCTAACTTATTCAATAGCTGTTGGAAACGCTCACGGTCTTCCGCCAAGTCAATTGAATCGGGACTGGTTCCAATAATCGGTACACCAGCCGCCTCCAAATCACGCGCTAATTTCAAAGGTGTTTGACCGCCATATTGCACAATCACCCCTTTGGGTTTTTCAACTTCAACAATTTCCAACACATCTTCAAGCGTTAACGGCTCAAAATACAGACGATCAGAGGTGTCATAGTCGGTGGAAACGGTTTCCGGATTGCAGTTAACCATAATGGTTTCATAACCATCATCACTTAACGCCATCGCCGCATGCACACAACAATAATCAAACTCAATACCTTGACCAATACGGTTTGGCCCGCCTCCAAGCACCATAATCTTGTTACGATCGGTTGGATAGGCTTCACACTCTTCTTCATAGGTTGAGTACATATAAGCAGTTGAAGTCGCAAACTCGGCCGCACAAGTATCAACACGCTTATAAACCGGACGCACGCCTAGCGTATGACGGTATTTACGCACCAACGCACTGTCGGTTTTTAACAACTTCGCGATACGGTTATCAGAGAAGCCTTTACGCTTTAACTGGCGTAAGAAGCCTTCTTCCAAAGTATCCAACCCTTTCGCCACAATTTGAGCCTCCAGTTCTACCAGCTCTTCAATTTGCGACAAGAACCAAGGATCAATTTTACATACATCAAACACTTGTTCCAATGTCCAGCCCGCACGAAACGCATCCGCCACATACCAAACACGATCGGGTCCAGGATCACGCAATTCGCGACGTAAAATATCACGCACGTCTTTTTCATCTACGCTCGACAAGTCGATCATTTCATCAAAGCCATCATGACCTGTTTCTAAGCCACGCAAAGCTTTTTGAATCGACTCTTGGAAGTTACGGCCCATCGCCATCACCTCACCCACCGACTTCATTTGGGTCGATAAACGTGGTTGAGCTTGCGGGAACTTCTCAAACGTAAAACGTGGAATTTTAGTGACCACATAGTCAATGGACGGTTCAAACGATGCTGGTGTCGCACCATTGGTAATGTCGTTTTGCAACTCATCCAAGGTATAACCTACCGCCAACTTAGCGGCCACCTTAGCAATCGGGAAACCAGTCGCTTTAGAAGCTAAAGCTGATGAACGCGAAACACGCGGGTTCATTTCGATTACGATCATGCGACCGTTTTCTGGATTGACCGCAAACTGCACATTCGAGCCGCCAGTTTCAACGCCGATTTCACGTAACACTGCAATAGAAGCGTTACGCATAATTTGGTATTCTTTATCGGTTAGAGTTTGCGCGGGAGCCACCGTAATCGAGTCACCCGTATGCACACCCATCGGGTCAAAGTTTTCGATTGAACATACGATAATGCAGTTATCCTTGGTGTCGCGCACCACTTCCATTTCGTATTCTTTCCAACCCAAAATCGACTCTTCAATCAATAATTCGTTGGTGGGTGATAACTCCAAGCCAAACTTACAAATCTGTTCAAATTCTTCACGGTTATACGCAATGCCGCCACCTGAACCACCTAAAGTGAAGGACGGACGAATAACGGTTGGGAAGCCAACTTGCGCTTGAATTTCCCAAGCCTCTGTCATATTGTGCGCGACGGCTGAAGTCGGCATATCTAAACCAATTTTGGTCATGGCTTGACGGAAACGGTCTCGGTTTTCAGCCTTATCAATCGCGTCTTGCTTAGCGCCGATCAACTCAACATTATATTTTTCCAAAATACCGTTATGCGCCAAATCTAACGCACAGTTCAATGCGGTCTGGCCGCCCATGGTTGGCAAAATGGCATCAGGACGCTCTTTTTGGATGATGCGCTCGACTACCTGCCAAGTAATGGGCTCGATGTAAGTCGCATCCGACAACTCTGGATCGGTCATAATCGTTGCCGGATTTGAGTTCACCAAAATAACTCGATACCCCTCTTCCTTTAACGCTTTACAGGCTTGTGCGCCTGAGTAATCAAACTCACACGCTTGTCCGATAATAATGGGGCCAGCACCAATAATCAGGATACTGTTAATGTCTGTTCTCTTTGGCATAGTCTTCCCTTAATTCTGTGCGGTCTTAGCTGGCGTTAGCTTGTTTAAATTGTTTGATATTGTCGACAAACTGGTCGAACAAAGGCGCGACGTCATGCGGGCCAGGACTCGCTTCTGGATGTCCCTGAAAACTAAATGCCGATTTATCGGTGCGCGAAATGCCTTGTAAGGAACCATCAAACAAAGACTTGTGCGTGGACTTCAAATTCGCTGGCATAGTAGATTCATCTACCGCAAAACCATGGTTTTGCGCCGTAATGAATACACGACCGGTTTCTGTATCTTGTACTGGATGGTTAGCACCATGATGACCAAATTTCATCTTCACGGTTTTAGCGCCACTCGCTAAAGCCAATAATTGATGACCTAAACAAATACCGAATACTGGTGTATCCGTTTCTAAAATACCTTGGATCGCTTCAATGGCATAATCACAAGGGGCGGGGTCGCCTGGGCCATTAGATAAAAACACACCATCTGGATTCAGAGCCAATACTTCAGCCGCCGTCGTTTTAGCCGGCACCACTGTCAAACGACAACCGCGTTCAGCCAACATACGTAAAATGTTGTTTTTAATTCCGTAATCAAAGGCCACCACGTGATAAGGCTGTTGCCCAGCAAAATCAATATGTCCTTTACCAAGCTGCCAACTGCCTTCAGTCCAGCTATAAGATTTTTTGGTGGTCACTTCTTTGGCCAAGTCCATACCGTTTAGGCCAGCAAAACCTTTAGCGGTGTTCACGGCTTTTTCGGCATCAATATCTGAACCGGCAACAATGACACCGTTCTGCGCGCCTTTTTCACGCAAAATACGCGTTAGTTTGCGAGTATCAATATCGGCAATCGCCACCACATTTTGATCTTTTAAGTAGTCCGGTAAACTTTGCTGAGCGCGGAAATTGCTCATCAAACGAGAACAGTCTTTGACCACTAAGCCTTGCGCCATAATACCTGATGATTCGGCATCTTCTGCGTTCACCCCAACGTTTCCGATATGCGGATAAGTTAAGGTAACTATCTGCTTGTAATAAGAAGGGTCTGTCAAAATCTCCTGGTAACCCGTAAGTGAGGTATTAAATACCACCTCACCGACACATTCGCCTTCAGCACCAATTGAAGTTCCCCAAAAAAGCGTCCCATCTTCAAGCGCTAACAAAGCTGTGTAATTCATTTAATCGTCCGCCTAGATACTTAAATACTTCTTAAAATGCGCATACAAAAAACGGAGCCAGCTCTCTTTTAACAAGAACTTACTCCGTCTCTATTTTTTTGCTAAATGACTTCATGCCACCCTTAAATTTCGCATCATAAAATCAAAATTCTAAATTAGGCGGATTTTAAAGCATTTCAGACCTATTGTCTATATTATTTCACGGTATTTACTAGCCTATCAGGACGGCTAATTGATTAACGTAAATTTAGAACGTCTTGCATATCATATAAGCCATTTGACTGGTTGGCTAACCACTGACAAGCGCGCACCGCACCACTCGCAAACGTCATTCGACTTGAGGCTTTATGAGTAATTTCAATGCGCTCACCAATACCAGCAAACATCACCGTATGCTCGCCCACAATATCACCAGCACGAATAGTTTCAAATCCGATCGTTTGCGGGTCACGCTCGCCAGTATCGCCCTCACGCCCATAAACCGCACAGGCTTTTAAGTCACGACCCAGCGCTTTTGCGACCACCTCACCCATACGTAAAGCTGTGCCCGAAGGCGCATCTACTTTATGGCGATGATGGGCTTCTATAATTTCGACATCAAACCCTTCATTTAAAACTTCAGCGGCCATTTTTAGCAAAGTTAAACTCAAAGTTACCCCTACGCTCATGTTAGGTGCAAACACCACTGGAATTTTAGTCGCCGCCTCATCAATCGCCGCTAGACCCGCCTCATCAAATCCGGTAGTGCCAATTACGATGCGCTTATTGGCTTGCACACATAAAGCCAGCGCTTCAAGACTCACTTGTGGACGTGTGAAATCAATCAAAATATCAAAGTCATCTAACACATCGGCCAAATTGTCGGCCACCTTCACACCTAAACTACCTAGACCGGCTAAATCACCTGCATCCGCACCCGCTAAACTCGAACCCGGACGCTCAATCGCCGCACCCAGTACCAGGCCTGGTGTCGCATTAGTGGCTTCAATCAGGTGCTTACCCATGCGCCCAGAAGCCCCCATTACACCGATCCGAATCATTTCTTGAGTATCCAACATAGGTTATCCTTTGAATTAAGAGTTCCAGGGCTCTTTATTATTCGATTTGTTATCGTCATCAGAGGTGAAAAACGACTTCACCGAATCAAAAAACGAATGCGCTTTTGGACTGTGTTTGCCAGGTTTACCTTTTAAACTTTCATCAAAAGCTTTTAGCAGATCTTTCTGATCATCGGTCAATTTAACGGGCGTTTCAATATTCACCTCGCAAATTAAATCCCCTACACGAGATGAACGCACCGACTTAACCCCTTTACCACCCAATTTAAAGCGTTGACCGGACTGGGTACCCGCCGGAATTTTTAAGCGCGCCTTGCCATTTAAGGTCGGCACCTCTATCTCACCACCTAAAGCAGCGGTTGCAAAGGATAAAGGTAACTCACAAAACAGGGTATCACCATCACGCTGAAAAATGGCATGACGCTTCACACGAATACGCACATATAAATTGCCGCGTGGTGCACCAGCTTCGCCCATGCCACCTTCGCCTTGCAGACGGATACGATCCCCTGAGTCGACCCCGGCCGGAATTTTTACCGACAAGGTTTTGTGTACCGTGACATGACCATCGCCGTGACATTTCTTACATGGCGACTTAATGATCTTACCGCGACCATGACAAGTCGGACAAGCACGCTGCACCGCAAAGAAACCTTGTTGAATGCGTACCTGACCTTCGCCATGACAGGTCGGACAAGTATTTGCGCTCGTGCCTGGCTCAGCCCCTGAACCATCGCAGGCGTCACAATCTTGCTGACGCGGAATGCGAATATCGACTTCGGTGCCAGAAATTGCTTCTTCCAAAGTAATATCGAGCTCATACTGCAAATCGTCACCCGGACGCGGGCCACGTCGGCCACCGCCGAAAATATCGCCGAAAATATCGCCAAACGCATCACCAAAACCGCCGCCGAATCCACCGCCGCCTTGCGAGCCATCCACACCGGCATGACCAAACTGGTCGTAAGCCGCTCGTTTTTGATCATCCGTTAAAACTTCATAAGCTTCAGTGGCTTCTTTAAACTTGTGATCCGCTTCAGGATCATCAGGATTGCGGTCTGGATGAAATTTCATCGCCAACTTACGATAGGCTTTTTTGATTTCTGCTTCTGAGGCCGTGCGTGAAACCGACAATATTTCGTAAAAGTCTCTTTTGCTCATAGATCCATAACATATTTTAAAAAGTGAATTAGCTCAAACCACTAATACGACTGAATCATGTCGTCTAATAAGTTTCAGCTAAACCACTTGCGTGATAGAAAAAACAACGGCTCAGAAGAGAGCCGTTGCATTATATAGGCTTTAAAAAATCAAAACCTTACTTCTTGTTGTCGTCAACTTCTTCAAACTCAGCGTCAACGATGTCATCCGCCTTCTCATTCTGAGCTTGCGGCTGAGCGTCTGCGCCTTGCTGTTGCTTGGCCATCATCTTCTCAGTCATAGATTGACTCGCCGCGGCTAGAGCTTGTACCGCTTCATCAATACCGGCTTTGTCGTCCGACTTAATCGCTTCTTCAACCTTAGAAATCGCAGCTTCAATCGCTTCTTTTTCAGACGCATCCACATCATCACCAGCATCGGTCATGGCTTTACGTGTTGCGTGAACCATCGCATCGGCTTGGTTACGAGCTTCAACCAACTCCTTCATTTGACGATCTTCTTCCGCGTGCGCTTCGGCATCTTTTACCATACGCTCAACTTCTTCCTCAGATAAACCTGAAGATGCCTTGATCGTAATGGTTTGCTCTTTATTGGTCGCTTTATCTTTGGCTGATACGTTCAAAATACCGTTCGCATCGATATCAAAGGTTACTTCAATCTGTGGCATACCACGCTGAGCTGGTGGAATGTCTTCCAAGTTAAACTGACCTAACGACTTGTTACCTGATGAGATTTCACGCTCGCCCTGCAATACATGAATCGTTACGGCCGTCTGATTGTCTTCCGCGGTTGAGAACACCTGCGACTTACGAGTCGGGATCGTGGTGTTTTTCTCAATCAATTTGGTCATCACGCCACCCATGGTTTCAATACCCAGTGACAAAGGCGTAACGTCTAACAACAATACGTCTTTTACATCACCAGACAAAACACCACCCTGAATCGCCGCACCCATAGCTACCGCTTCATCTGGGTTTACGTCACGACGTGGCTCTTTACCAAAGAACTCTTTAACACGTGCTTGTACCATTGGCACACGAGTTGAACCACCCACCAAGATAACGTCGTCTACTTCTGATGCTGATAAACCGGCATCTTTCAACGCGATCTTACAAGGTTCGATTGAACGTGCAACCAAGTCTTCTACTAATGATTCGAACTTAGCACGCGTCATTTTAATGTTTAAGTGCTTAGGACCTGATGCATCCGCTGTAATGTAAGGCAGGTTGATGTCAGTTTGCTCACGCGATGACAATTCAATTTTCGCTTTCTCTGCCGCTTCACGTAGACGCTGTAACGCCAACGGATCATTCATTAGATCCACACCTTGGTCTTTCTTAAATTCGTCAACCAAGTAGTCCATAATCTTCTTATCGAAGTCTTCACCACCTAAGAAGGTGTCACCGTTGGTTGACAATACCTCAACCTGCTTCTCACCATCTAGATCAGCCACTTCAATAATTGAGATATCGAAGGTGCCGCCACCTAAGTCGTAAACCGCAATTTTGCTATCGCCCTTGGCTTTATCCATACCATAAGCTAACGCCGCCGCAGTCGGCTCGTTGATGATACGTTTAACTTCTAAGCCAGCAATCTTACCCGCATCTTTAGTCGCTTGACGCTGCGCATCATTAAAGTAAGCCGGCACGGTAATAACCGCTTCGGTGACTTCGTGACCTAGATAATCTTCAGCGGTCTTTTTCATTTTCTGTAGCGTACGTGCTGAGACTTCTTGTGGTGACATTTTTTTGTCATCCACATCTACCCATGCATCACCATTGTCCGCCGCAATAATTTTGTAAGGCACCATACCGATGTCTTTTTTCACTTCTTTGTCTTCAAAACGACGCCCGATCAAACGCTTAATTGCGAATAGTGTATTTTTTGGGTTAGTAACCGCTTGACGCTTAGCCGAATCACCGACCAACACTTCACCATCAGCCGCATAAGCGACGATTGAAGGAGTAGTACGTGCACCTTCTGCGTTAGGAATAACTTTCACTTCTTTGCCTTCCATTACGGCTACACAAGAGTTTGTTGTCCCTAAATCGATACCAATAATTTTCGCCATGTTTGCATCTCCAATTTTATTAATCTTGCTTGCTATATAAGTCCTGACAACTACATTTCAAGGACTTGCTAAAAGTTTTTTTATTAAATTCTGTTTAAAACAATCTATAACCTTAAGATTCTTTGCTCACAATCACGCGAGCTGGGCGAATCAAACGCTCGTTTAACGCATAACCTTTCTGAAACACTTCCATTACCGTGTTTGGTTCATGCGCAGGTGATGGCACCATCGTCATAGCTTCATGCAACTGCGGATTAAATTTTTCACCCGCCGGATCAATGCGCTCGACATTAAAGTCCGCCAACACATCTAATAGTTGCTTAAAGGTCATATTCACGCCTTCACGAATTGAATCTAAAGAGGCCTCTGATTTATTTGCCGCTTCTAGACCCAACTCTAAACTATCAGCTACCGGCACTAGCGCATTAATCAATTTTTCAATGCCGTATTTATGTGCATTTTCGACATCAATACGTGTGCGGCGACGTAAGTTTTCCATATCGGCTTGCATACGCAATAGCGAATCCCAATGCTCATCCGCTTGACTGCGCGCCTCAGCCAACAGTTGTTCTAAATCTTTTTCGACCGTCTGCTCAGCCTGTTCAAGCTCTTCACTTTCAGATGCGGCATCCAAATTCCCTTGATCTTTAAGCGGATCTTGCGCTTGTTTCTGCTCGCTCATACTGTCTCCAACATACGTCTAATTAAATGGGTTTAGCTAAACATAGTGACCCGGTTTTTATTTTCAACCCTTGACTAGGATATTTCATACAAATAATTCCGACCGCTGGGCTAATCGGCTACAAAAGTTTTCAGGTATAATCCAAGAATACTCCGTTAAAAAGGCAGGCAAATGTTTAAACGAATTGGTATTTTCGGCAAATATAGCGGTTTTCAATCATGGAAAAGCATTGACAAGCTGATTACATTTTTTCTAGATAAACACCTAACTGTTTACCTAGATGAAACCTCATGCAAAGATTTCCCGATCGAGCGCTATGGCGTCAGCTTAATGAACCGCGAAAGTATGCAAGGCGAAATTGACATTGCGATTGTCGTCGGCGGAGATGGTACATTTTTAGATGTCGCACGCTATGTGGTGGACCAACAAATTCCAATCCTAGGTGTCAACTTAGGGCGGCTTGGTTTCTTAGCGGATGTTTCGCCTCAAACCATGCTGGCTACTATGGAAGACGTGTTAAACGGCACGTATGACTGCGAAGAACGCAACCTTTTGCATGTGGAAATCTACGAACATGATCACTTAGTGTTTAAACACCTCGCCTTTAATGACGTGGTGATTCACAAGCCAGACACCCCGAAAATGATCGAATTTGAGACCTTTATCAACGGTCGGTTTTTAAAGAGTCAGCGATCTGACGGTATGATTATCGCCACCCCAACCGGCTCCACCGCTTACGCTCTATCCGCTGGTGGTCCAATTGTAGATCCGAGCCTGAATGTCATCAGTCTAGTATCAATTAACCCGCACACGATGAGCAACCGCCCCTTTGTGGTCGATGGCGACAGCGAAATTGAATTACGCGCTCACGAAAACTGCAACGGCGTCGCGCGCATTACTTGTGATGGTCAAATCACCTTTGAGATCAACGCAAAACATCGCACACGCGTGATTCGACACCCACACTTTATTAAACTGATTCACCCTTGTGGTCACGACTACTTTCAATTGTTACGCGCCAAACTCCACTGGGGCGAAAAACTTTAAACACGGATACCACTGAATTTATTATGCTACAAGAAATCCATATTCAAAACCTCGCTTTAATTGAACGTTTACAACTCAATCTTACTCAAGGCTTTACCAGTCTGACCGGTGAAACTGGTGCGGGTAAATCTATCTTATTAGATGGTTTAGGTTTGGTATTGGGCGAACGCGCTGATTCCAGCCTAGTACGTCATGGCGAAGAACGTGCCGAAGTCAGCGCACAGTTTGATATTGAGTTATTGCCACAAGTGCAGGCCTGGTTACAAGAACAAGCCTTGGATGACGAGGATCTGTGTTTATTGCGCCGCATTGTGAATGCCGATGGCCGCTCTAAGGCCTACATAAACGGGCGCCCGGTACCCGCCAGCAGCTTAAAATCACTCGGTGACCTATTGGTTGACATTCACGGTCAACATGAACACCAATCACTCCTAACCAACAGTAATCAACAGAACTTAGTAGATACCTATGGCCATCACCAAAGCCAGCTCGAACAAGTTAAACAAGCCTTTAAACACTGGCAAAAACTTAAGCATCGCTATGATGATCTACAAGCCAACCAAGCCGAACACCAAAGCAAACTTGAATTGATTGAATTTCAACTTAATGAATTCAACAAACTCAGCCCTCAAACCGGTGAATTTGAAGCCCTGTCTGATGAACAAAGCACGCTAGCGCATGCGAGTGAAATAAAACGTAACGGACTTTTAAGCTACGAAGCCTTAGACGGAGAAGTGGGTGCCACCCATTTGGTAAGCGAAGCGATGGCGCAATTGGAACAACTAAGTGAATATACTCCAGCTTTAAACGCACAACTGTCACAACTGCAAAGCACACTAATTGATCTGCAAGAAGCCGCCAACGACATTCACCACTTTGCCGAATCGGTCGAACTGGACCCAGAACGTTTAAACTCACTGGATGAACGCCTAAGTTCACTCTATGCACTCGCGAAAAAATACCATCTGAGCCCGGAAGATCTAACCAACAAACACCAACAGCTGCAACAAGAATTTGAAAACCTAAATATGGATGGTGGCTCATTAGATGAGTTAAAACTTCAAATCGACCAGGCCTGGTTAGACTATGAAAAAGCCGCGCAAGCTCTAAGCAAACAACGTAAAACCAGCGCCAAAAAACTTAGCCAAACCGTGAGCAGCAGCATGCAAACATTGGGTATGGAAAAAGGTGAATTCAAAATAGATCTTACGCCACTCGACAAACCTAGTGCGCAAGGACTAGATAAAATTGAATTTTTAGTCAGCGCGAACCCAGGCCAACCCGCCAAACCTCTAGCTAAAGTGGCCTCCGGTGGCGAGCTGTCGCGTATTAGTTTAGCAATTCAAGTCGCGAGTGCAGAGGTCGCGCAAATTCCGACCTTGATCTTTGACGAAGTCGATGTGGGGATTGGCGGTGGCATTGCCGAAGTAGTCGGACAAAAAATGCAACAATTAGGCCAGCACCGTCAGGTCTTATCCATCACGCATTTAGGCCAGGTAGCCGCTTATGGCAACCAACATTTAAATGTCAGCAAACAAACCACCAAAGGCAAAACCCTAACGCAAGTGACACCGCTTGACCCACAAGCCCGGGTTGAAGAAATCGCACGCATGGTGGGCGGTTTGGAAATCACTGAGCAAACCCTCAAGCATGCCCAAGAAATGCTCGAACGTGCACAATCGAAACGTACTTAACGCGCGCACGATATTAAAACAAACAAAAAAGGCGTGAGATAAATCATTTATCTCACGCCTTTCTAATAAGCCTTTAAAAAAGCTGCTACCTTACTCTTCTTTTTTCAACGTACCGTAGATCACCAAGTTGTGACCAGACAAGTTATAACCATTTTCTCTAGCGATTTCACGAATACGCTCTTCAATCACCGGGTCAACAAATTCTTTAACATGGCCTGTTTTTAAACAAACCAAATGATCGTGGTTATCACCGGTATCTAGCTCAAAAATAGAAATATTGTTTTCAAAGTTTAAACGGCGCACAATTCCAGCTTGCTCGAACTGCGTCAAAACGCGATAAACCGTGGCTAACCCAACTTCTTCACCCTGCTCTAGCAAGACTTTATAGACATCTTCGGCTGTTAAGTGATGCTGGTCGCCCGCTTTTTCTAAAATTTCTAAAATCTTCAATCGTGGCAAGGTTACTTTCAAACCGACTTTTTTCAACTCCACGCCGCTCATAAAAACTCCATTTCATTATTCTTCTTATACAATCCATTACACTCGTGTGCTTTGCTCGTTATAATAAACGAAAATCTGGCCGCTGCGCGACCAAAAGTTACACGCGAACCGTTTATTTCATTAGAAATGGCCCAAAGCGCTTTCACTCACAAATAATTTAGACATAAAACTATGACCTTATCCTTTGCTAAACACACCATTCTTGTTCTAATCAGCAGCTTGCTACTGTTAGGCTGTGGCGGCGTCAAACCTTATAAAGCGCCGGTAACCCAAGGCGTAGTCATAACCGAACAAATGCTAGAAGACTTGCAACCAGGCCTGCATAAAGACCAAGTTCGCCAGCTGCTCGGCCCTAACTATGGTGCCAACCCATTTAAAGCCAATCATTGGGAATACATTTACAATAGTACAGACGACCAACTTCATGCTCATGCGGTTAAGCATATTGTCATTACGTTTGATCAAGACGGTTATCTAACCGAGTGGAAACAACTTAACTAAGAATAACGTTCCTAGTTTGATCGTGCACGTTGCGTTTCCACCTCTTTACGACGTCGTTCGCGCGGGTCCGCTTTTAACGGGCGATAAACCTCAACTCGATCCCCTTCTCGTAATAGCGTGTCTTTCGGCACAGGCCGACTGAAAATGCCAACCTGCTCTATCACCACATCCGGTTGCTCTTTTAACAAAGGCGACAAATCAATCGCTTGTTCCGCCGTGGTACCTTTTGGTACTTGCAAAGCAAATAAATATTGCTGGGTCGGCAAGGCATAAGCCACTTCAACATTAATTAATTCTGCATCACTCATGTTTGTTCACCGTATAACTGATTCGCCCGACTAATAAAACTATCCACCATCGTATTAGCGATTTGCTCAAAGAGTTTACCCAGTGCCAAATTTACCAGACCACTGCTAACCTCAAACTCAATGTCAAACACCACCTTGCAAGCCGATTCATCCAACGCCTTAAATTCCCACTCACCTTCTAAGTGTGAAAACGGCCCGTCCTTTAAACGCATCTCAATGCGCTGACCCGGCTCCATATGATTGTGTGTACTAAAAGCTTTGCGAACGCCCAGTTTTTCGATCAAGATACTGGCTTCTAAATCGTGCTCCGACTGGCTCAAAACCTGCACACCGCCACACCAAGGCAAAAACTCAGGGTACGCCGACACATTATTCACTACATCATACATCTGACGTGCTGAATAATTTAACAAAGCCGTGCGGCTAATTTTTTTCATGTTAAAGAGTTCCCTTTAATTAATCGAGTTGCCCAAGTGCATTCCGTTATGCCACTCATTCCGTTATAATGCGCGACATTATGGCAAAAAAACCCAAAAAACAAAACCACAGCAACCGTATCGCCGATAACCGCAAAGCGAACTTCGACTATTTTATTGAACAAACAATCGAAGCAGGCCTGGCACTTGAAGGCTGGGAAATTAAAAGCCTGCGCGCTGGTAAAGGTCGTATCAATGAAAGCTATGTTTTACTCAAAGACAACGAAGCTTGGCTATTTGGCGCGCATATTCAGCCTTTAGTCACAGCCTCTACCCACGACCAACACGATCCCATGCGCACCCGTAAGTTACTATTACATCGCCGAGAAATTGATCGTTTAATGGGCCAAGTCGATCAAAAAGGTTACACCGTAGTGGTGCTAAACCTGCATTGGAGCAAAGGCAAAGTCAAAGCCGAAATTGGTTTAGCTAAGGGTAAAAAATTGCACGATAAACGCGCGACCCAAAAAGAACGCGATTGGAACCGCGATAAACATCGCATTCTAAAAACCAATCGTTAGTTCCACACGGTCACCCTAAACCCTATCCTGTCATCCTGAGCATAGCGAAGGATCTCCTACCGACTGTGCAAAACCTCAAGAGATCCTTCGCTTTGCTCAGGATGACACGGGTGTATTGCAATCCTAAACCCTGTTTCTCAACCCATCCCGCTCTTCTGTCATCTTGAGCGTAGCGAAAGATCTCCCAACCAGAATACAACTTTAAAAATTAAATCCCGCTTCCCCTTTAAAATAAAAACTTTATCTCTATAATAGACAAACTCACCGAATATCGGGGCTGCATTGGTTTCGACGGGGAGATCGAAGTTTAAGATGCATGTCGTGCCTGAATGATGCACGTAAATCTTAGTTCAAATTGTTATAGTTGCAAACGACGATAACTACGCTCTAGCGGCTTAATCCCGCTGGTGCGGCTCAGGGCAGTTGTTCGTGGCGCCTGACGCCGTATCGACTTACACGGAATCGTATTTACCGCGTGTTTGGGTAGGTAAATACTAAACAGGACAAACTCGTCTTGCGTGCTCCCTGACAGTCGGGAAACGTTAAGATTAAATTAATAGACTGAATAAGCATGTAGACTCTTGGATGGAGGCTTTCCGGACGGCGGTTCGACCCCGCCCAGCTCCACCAAACCAATAAAAAAACCGCTAACAAGCGGTTTTTTTATATCTAAACATCGGTTCAATATGACTCAATAGCCAACTAAAACTTGTTTAGTGACTATTAAGCAAAACTGAAACTGGTGTCAAATCAATCGCGGTTATTCACCACCACTCGCTTTGACCCATTGATTATTAGAGTAACGCTCAATATCGCCATTTCGATCCCACCGGAAGCAATATAACCATTGATTATCAATCAGTTGACGCACCACTTCATGTTGCTGTGACACCTGTTCAATCGCTTCTCGCGGCGCATCAATAAATACACTCAAACGCAAGGGTTCATGCATCCATTGATTGCCATTATGTAAAGACTGCATGGGCAAACCAATCCGCAAATCGCCGCCGTTGCCTTCAAACACACCGATGCACCCATCCACCACATTGTGAAGAACTTTATTGCCACTGCCATAGATATAGTTATCACATACCGAGGCATAATATTGCAGGTTAATCCAATTGGTTACGACCATAGGCGCGGTCATAATCAAAGTTAGCAAGGAACGATCTTCATCTTCTTGCCAATCATAATCATGCAAAAAGGCTCGCCCATTAAGGTCCAAACCTTTTGTACGATAACGTGGCGCGACAATAAAAGACGCGTTATTGGACAAGCCCCATTCTGGACGAACTTGAGACCAGTCTTTAGCACGACGTTTGATTGTTTGATGCATTAAACGTTTATCCGCACTATCCACACCTAAACGTACAGCACGCTCCTGACGCGCTAATTCACCCGCACGTGACAACCAGTGTTGAATCGTGTTTTCCGCATCCACCAACCCCCAACAAGTAAACTCATCCGTTGTCGTATTATGCATAGCCGCGACAAACTGCGTGTTATCAGGGATTCGAATACCTTTATCCACCAGGCCTGCTCGAACTTCTGGCTGATTTAACAAGTAAGACAGTACGCGCACATTTATTTCACCGGTTTGGCCACCACAAGCACCACAATCCAATCCGGCCGCGTGTGGGTTATTACAACTACTACTGCCATGCCCAACTAGCAAAACGGTTTGTGCTAGATTTTTATCCAGCCCCATCGCATGCAAAATGCCGGCGGCTAAATTCACCTTCTGCTCGAGTGTTAAGGCCTCGCCTGACTCGGTCATCTCATAAGCATCCGTCGCAGGTAAATTATTCACCGGATGCTGATGATCAGCTGGAAACAGCGAGTTTCGTAACATTTTAAAAGCATAAAGCAAGCCGGTTGATTCCACCATGCTGAAAGCCGCGGGTGGCGCATAACTCCATTCACTCCAACGCGCTTTAAAATTAAGCTTATCTTGGATCGATTTAACCTTCAGGTCATCAACCATTGGGCGAACTTTAATCGACGCTTTAAGCAGGCCTGGTAGTTGAGGACGACTCAAGTCTGCACCCACTGGGTGATACTCAATCGGCAACCCAAAAAAACCGGCAAAGCCAAAGGTTTCGATATCTGAACTTTGGGCTTCAAGCGCACGACGCATTACTTCTGAACGCACATCAATGCAAAACGCCGCTTGTAAACGAGGTTGATCAGCCGAACGCTGCGCTTGTTCTACACTGGCTAACTGTTGAAACAAACTTTCTTGATAAGCCATTTCAGCCGCTCTTTGCCAAAGCCAGGCTTTGGCTTGTGCGGCCTGATGGGTTTCAATCAATCTGGGTAAGATATTCATTTGATGCGCCCACAGCACTTTGAGCTCATTAAACACACCGCGATCATTATCTTTTTGATGACGCCATAACACCCATTCCCAAGCCACACGAATCGCTAAGAAATCCAACATTAAACGATTTTCTTTGCCATCAAGCCCGTCTTGCCAATTTAAATACGCCACCCATGAAGCCCAACCGTTCACATCCAACAATAAAGCATGAGCGTAATCGGCTAAGTTGGACTCCTTTACATGCAACTCGCTAAAAGCTTGAGCTAACAAAGCTTCGCTGGTTTCGGGCAAGTCTAAAAACTTTTCGGTTAACCCGTCCTCCACCATTAAAATCTCAATGCCTTTATCCTGGCGCGTGGTCGCCAACCATTCGCTATACAAACCGCTATAAGTATTAGCATAGGAATCTTTGTAATCTTTATGGCGGAAAAAGTCCGCACAAAACTGACTGATTTGATGGGTAATTTCGTCGCGCCATGCCATTTTGTACTTGCGATTTGGCCCACTATCGACAAAGTCACTCACATTGTGCCAATGTGTATATTCATCGTCTTCAAGCAAGTATTTCACTAATAACTCAACCGAACAGTCCTGTCCACTTTCGGCAATCGCTCGCTCTAAATGCTCAGGCTTCAGGCTTTCCATCCAAACTTCTTGAAAGTATGATTTTGGCATCACACAATGCACCTGGCTCAGCGCGCTCAACTTTGCTGAAACCGCCTCAATAGGCTGGTCACGCATTTCCCACCAAGGGTTAACCGCAATCAACTCATCTAACGGCCAGGTCGGGGCAATACGCCCACAAGCATCACGTAAGGCTTCTTGTTGCGCGGAAGTTAAAGCCAAAACCGAATCCGTTGAGTTCTGATTTGGAGAAAATTGGGTGGTCATTGTAAAAACTCCTCTTTCGCGACTTGAAGTTTTTTAGGCTTCTGGCGAACCGGTAAACGTGTCGGATAAATACGCAGATTTAAACGTGTAACCAGTTCATCTAAATAAAACCCGGCATAGAAAGCACGGCGAATCTTTTGTAAAGCCGGGCGTTCTGTGTGATAACGCAACAAAATATAAACCAGCATAAACAGGCCAAACAACAAAGCGATCCAAGCATCTCCCAGCCAACCTACGCTGGCTGGCATGCCAGGCACAATAAAACCCGCTCCGGCCTTTTGTAACGTATAAACCGCTAGCAATACCGCACCTAATCCCACCATGGATAACAAGGAGCTCGCGCTTAAACGCCCATGACGTTCAGCGATCAACAGAATCAGCGCCAGCGCAAACAACAACCACGGACTATAAGGCCCTTCGATATCCGCCAACCAAACTAACCCGAACACCAAGCCGGCTGAAAACACGGTGGCCAATGTCCAATCAATAAGCGTTGGAGATTTCGAAGGCGCCATACGACGTTTCATGCTTGTTTCAACCTCAGACCCTGAGTTTAAAAACGCGTATGCTTTGTAGAAAGAGTGAGCCACAAGATGCAATAAAGCCAATTCAAATAATCCGAGAGCGCACTCCACCATCATTAAACCCATTTGCGACATGGTTGACCACGCCAACCGAACTTTAACCGTCGCACGCGTCATCATCACTAAGGCCGCCAATACGGTTGTGAGACCACCAACCACCAGCAACAACCACTGCGCGGCATCCGACAACATAATGAGTGGCGCAAAAGCAATCAGCAAATAACCGCCTAAATTGATAATACCGGCGTGCAACAAAGCCGAAACCGGTGTCGGGGCTTCAACCACCTGAATCAACCAGCCATGCAAAGGCAACTGCGCACATTTAATTAAGGCCGCCAACGCAATAAAGACCGCGGCTACCTGATCTAGTGTGCTGAGCTCATTGGCTTGGGATATGTTTTGATAAATTTCACTGATAAACCAAGTGTCGTGCTGTAGAAACAGCAACAACATGGCGGCAAATAAGAATACTTCCGCCGCGCGCGCAAAAATCGCTTTTTTATAAGCCGCTAGCACGGCACGTTGGCGATGTGGAAAAAACAACAACAGACGATGCAAACTTAAACTAATCGCAACCCACGCCAGCATAAAAATAATCATGTGATTACTAATCACAACGGTCGCAACACTGCCAAGTGTAATCAATAACCAGCGCAGATAACGTTTCTCTTCCTCAACATTACCCGCCATATAAGCACTGGAAAAACGAATATTGATAAAGGCAATTAAACTGACTAAGCCCAACATCACCAAGCTGGCGAGCGACGTACCAATCCAATGGTGATACTCGCTAATACTAAACCAACCCGATACCACGCCAATGCTTAACACTACCGCAACCAGCAGGCCCATTAAACTCAAACGCTCAGCCAGTTTCCAGCGTGCTTGTTTTTCATTGGCTAAAGCCGCCAAGAAAAAACTCACCGGAACCAAGCTCGCCATGAGTACAGCAATCGTCTGTACGCTCATACTTTTCTCCTAAGTCAATCTGTCGGAAGACAATAAATGCTGGCACACAAATCCACCAAACAAATCCCGACTAGAATACTAGGGCATGTGTCTAGGCATGTAAAATTGAAAAATGGGATAGATTCCATAGACTCTAGTGAATACATAGAAGACTCATAACTCACCCAAGCTAATAGTTTTAAATCTAAAAGAAGGCTCTTTGGGCAATTTAGATCACTCACTACCCTGTTAAAAGATCTATAAAAAAGCCCGAAACAAATCGGGCTTTTAACGGAAAGGCCGTTCAGGCAAATCTATCACAAACGATCAAAAATAGAACCACTCATCGGCATAAAGAACTTCTCATACATGCGCGACGCATAAGTGTTGGTCATGCCAGAAATATAATCGGAAATCACACGCTTACGTTCACGTTCTGTTTTAGCTTCATTGACCTTGCGTACCGTATTACTTGGCAATAAGCGGTCCCCATTGGCTTCTAACGCTTTAAACAAATCCATCACAATCAATTGACCTTTGTATTCCATGCCTTTCACTTCTGGGATGGTAATGACGTTTTTAAATACAAAACGTTTTAACAGATCCAATACACGAGCCTGAGCTTCCGGCAAGCAGGCCTGGTAGCGCAATAAAGGATGCTCAAACTCGTCTTGTTCAGCAATATACACATGTTCCACCATAATCCCGACCATCTTACTGACGGCATGCTTACGCGACTTTGAGCTGCCACTGAATAAACGTTCGGTCATCACATCATCCCACAACGCATTTTCGGTAAAGGCTGGGTTTTCCATGACCTCAGCTTGCCAAAGTTCACGCGATACCATTTTCATCGCCACCGCATCTTCCAAATCATGAATGCCATAAGCAATGTCATCCGCCAGCTCCATAATCGTGGTATCTAAGGATTTATATTGTGTTCTCGCATGCCCAGTCTCGCTTGGAGTCAACTGAGTGAAACGCTGACGATCGGCCAAACTGAACGGGCTTAACACCCAATTAAACACCGCTTCTTCTTCCTGATATAAGCTTTTTGGCGGATGCCAAGCACGCATATTCCACGTCTTAAAATCAGTCACTTCCGGCTCAGATAAAAGCTGCTGATAAGCCGCATTAACACTCACCACATCCTCATAAATCGCCGGATACTTCAATACACCCAAGGTCGCGCGACGCGATAAATCTACCCCATTCGCGGGCGTATATTCACCCAACTTCGCTAAGATACGCAAGGTTTGCGCATTGCCCTCGAAGCCACCGTGATGACGCATCATATAATTCAACGCCACTTCTCCACCATGTCCAAACGGCGGATGACCTAAATCATGCGCCAAACAAATCGCTTCAATCAAATAAAACGACGGCAACCAATCCATATACGCCTGACCTTCACCATCGGTAATTAACTGCTCGACAATACCCGAACCAATTTGCGCCACTTCCATCGAATGAGTCAAACGCGTGCGATAAAAATCCGACTCATGTAACCCGAAAATCTGGGTTTTAGACTGCAAACGGCGGAATGACGCCGAGTGAATCACCCGCGCCCGATCTCGCTGATACACAATCCGCGCTGGGCGAGCAGGCGAATCATTTAAAAACTCCGTGTACTTCTGTGTCCAAATCGGTTCTTGCTGTTGCGCGCTCATAACATTATCCAATTGAAATTTTTATCTATCATAACCGAATTGAAGACACTCCTGCAGACGACGCTCCTACGGAATCCACCAAAGCTTCCCTCCAAGGTCGAATTGGTGCAGGCAACCAGGCCTGGATTTGTGTGGCATCCAAAACCGAATACGCAGGGCGCAATGCTTTCGCGCCATAGTCAGCACTTGAAACCGGAAGTACTTCACAATCCAACCCACTTAACCTCATAATCTCCGTCGCCAATTCCGCCCAACTGGCTTGGCCTTGGTTGGCAAAGTGGCGAATTTGTGTCGACCACCAGGCCTGGTTGTTTGAGTTTTTATCTAGTGCTGTTTGGCGAAACTGCAGAATTTCAAATACCGCTTGGGCTAAATCTAATGCCGAAGTCGGTGAGCCGATTTGATCGTTTACGACTTGTATAGACGAGCGCATGGCACCGAGCTGGCGCATGCGAGTTAAAAAGTTGGAGCCATAAGGCGAAAATAACCAAGATGTTCTAATCACCAGGCCTGGTGGATTAACGGCAAACAACGCTTGCTCACCCGCTAATTTAGTTTGTCCATAAACATTTAGAGGGAAAGTTAGATCAGTTTCAATATAAGGCCGCGGGTTCAAACCATTGAACACATAATCGCTCGAAAAATGCACCAGAAACCCGCCCTGTTGCTTTACTAGTTTAGCTAAGAGTTCAACCGCTATATGGTTAACGGCTTCTGCTTTATCCGCCTCGACTTCGGCTAAATCCACCTGATTACAAGCCGCACAATTAATCACGACATCATACGACGAAGCGAGCAACACTTCCGCCACCAGGCCTGGTTGTGTAATATCCAGTTCTCGGCCAAAAGCTTGAATCTCGAATTCAGGAAAACCAACCGACACCTGCTTAAAACATTGCCCCAGCTGGCCATTCGCTCCTAAAATCAAGATTTTCATTCAGACCGATCCAAGTCTGATAAAACGGGAAAGTCTAAATCTCGCTTGGACACAATCAGTTGCTCCACTGGTAAACGCCAATCAATTGACAAATCGGGGTCATCAAAGCGCACGCCTGCTTCACGTTCTGGCGCATAATAAGCATCCACTTTATAACTCACCCGCGCAAACTCACTTAACACCACAAAGCCATGTGCAAAACCCTTCGGTATAAACATCTGCTCACCGGCCTCGGCTGTCAATTCAATCGCTAAATGTTGCCCAAACGTTTTACCACCCTGGCGCAAATCCACCGCCACATCTAAAACTCGACCTTGCAACACCCGAATCAGCTTCGCCTGCGCAAACGCGCCTTGCTGATAGTGCAAACCCCGCAACACACCAAAATCGGACCCCGATTCGTTTTCCTGCACAAAATGCACGTCATAACCCAAGGCCTTATTCAGGGCCTCTTCCCGAAACGTTTCCATAAAAAAACCGCGCTCGTCTTTAAACAAGCGCGGCTTAATCAAAAAAAGGCCTTTTATGGCTTGCTCAACAAACTGCATAAAACCTCGTCCTGAACTCGTTTTTATTTAACCAGCTTTATTAAAGATTCAGTGCCAGATTTTTCTTGTGCATACAAGTAATCTACAATACCCGATGTATGGTTAAAGCCGTGTACTAGCTGTTTTAACAACACTAACACCGCATCATAATCATAGCTTTCCAATTTGGCTTCCAGCTCAATATAGGCTTCGGTTAATTGCGTATAAGGGATAAAGTCGTCGTGGGCTTTCATAATGCGTGGATGGTCGGTGCCATCGACGTTTTCACCAATTAGCAATTCTTCATACAATTTTTCGCCTGGGCGCAGGCCGGTATATTGAATCTCAATATCGCCGTTACCCTGCTCATCTATTACGTCCAAACCAGACAACTTAATCACGCGGCGTGCTAACTGGTCGATTTTAACTGGATCACCCATATCCAACACAAACACATCACCACCTACGCCCATAGAGCCCGCCTGAATCACCAAAGATGCCGCCTCGGGGATCGTCATAAAATAACGAGTTATATCTTTATGGGTAACAGTTACTGGCCCCCCTTCAGCAATCTGCTTTCTGAACAAGGGAATCACCGACCCAGAAGAGCCCAACACATTGCCAAACCGCACCATTAAAAAACGGGTTTTAGCATATTCAACCTGTAAAGCTTGCAACGCCAGCTCCGCTAAACGCTTGCTTGCGCCCATAAAATTAGTCGGGCGTACGGCCTTATCAGTCGAAATCAACACAAAATTACGCACCCCATTTTCCGCCGCGGCTTTCGCGCAAACATGGGTACCAAACGCATTGTTATAAATGCCTTCTTGAATATTGTGCTCCACAATCGGCACATGCTTATAAGCCGCGGCGTGATACACCGTATCGACCCCACGCGTCACAAACACTCGCGTCAACTTACGTTCATCCAACACACTGCCTAAAATCGGTGTTAGATAACTATCTCGCCACTCAGGATAACAACGTAATTCATGTTCAATGTTATAAAGCGCAATTTCGCTGACCTCAAACAAGATCAACTCTTTCGGCTGTTGCTTTAAAATCTGACGACATAACTCCGAGCCAATCGAACCGCCCGCACCCGTCACCATCACCACTTGGTCTTTAATACAACGATCTAACAAGGCTTGAACCGGCTGCACACAATCGCGCCCCAACAAATCTTCAATTTCAACTTCGCGAATATCCGAAAAACTGACCTTGCCTGCGACTATCTCGTCCATGCCTGGCAAGGTAGACACCTTCACCGCATACGGTTCCAACCATTCCAAAATGGCCTTACGACGTGAAGCACGTAAAGACGGAATCGCCAAAAACACTTCCGACACATCATAGTCATTAATCAAACGCTGCAAATCCGCGCGGCCATAAACCTTAACCGAGCCAATAACATGTTTTTTTAAGGCCTTATCATCATCGATAAAACCTATCACCTTTAAACCCGGAATGCGCACAATCGCGTTTAACAACTGTTGGCCAGACGAGCCCGCACCAAAAATCACCACTCGTTTGCGACCAAACGAGCTTTTTACACCCTGGGTTAACAGCCAGCGCATACTCATCCGCGTCACCGCAATAAACAACAAGGCCAACAACCAGCTAATCACAATCGACGAACGTGGATATTTAAGATCCAACATAAAGATCGCCGCCGCCCAAACCGCAAACACGACTGAAACCGACACAAACACCGTAAAAGCAAATCGCGACCCAATATAACGAATCACGGCACGGTACAAACCTTGATTAATAAATACCGGCACGGCAAGCAATGGCAGCAATAAAATAGCTGGCGCGTAAGTCGTTAACGGAAAAACCGTATCACCCAACCGCAACCAAATCGCCAACACCGCGACAAATAAAAGCCCCACGACATCCAACGAAACAGAAACCGTGCGCTTAGCCCAACGCGGCAAATCAACCAATTGACGAACAATCCTCATAAATTCTTTTCTCTAATGCTTCTTGTATTCAAAATGAATCGCAAGCAATTATACCACCAGGCCTGGTGCTAAATCTGAGCCTTTGCCATTACTTGTTCTATCACCTTACAAGTCAAATCGATCTCTGCTTCGGTCAAAGTCGGATGCACTAAAAACATCAACGATGTTTCACCCAACTCTTTTGCCACGGTTAAACGCTCAGCAGGCCTAAAACCTGTATCGTCAAATGCCTTTTCCAAATACACCTCAGAACAAGAACCCGAAAAACACGGCACGCCTAACGCATTAATTTCCGCCATAATCCGATCACGATCCCAGCCAGACTTAAGCTTTGCTGGCTCAACAAACACATAACACTTATAGGCCGCGTGGTCGATATAGTCTGGCACATCCGGTACACGCAGGCTTGGATGTTGGCGACACACATCCCAAATCCGCTGCGCATTCGCCACGCGCTTGGCCGTCCAATCCGCCATGCGTTTTAACTGAATGTGGCCAATTAACGCCTGCATTTCCATCATGCGCCAATTCGTACCAAACGAATCATGCAGCCAACGAAACCCCGGCGGATGCTCGCGCTCATACACTGCTTCCCAAGACTTACCATGATCCTTATACGACCACATTTTCGACCACAACTCACGGTCATTGGTCGTCACCATCCCGCCTTCACCACCAGTGGTCATAATCTTATCTTGGCAAAAGCTCCACGCACCAATATGCCCAATCGAACCCACCGGCTTGCCCTTATACTTCGCACCATGCGCCTGCGCACAATCCTCAATTACATAAAGCCCAAACTCATCTGCCAGCGCCATCATGCCGTCCATCTCACAAGGCCAACCCGCCAAATGAACACACAGTATCGCCTTAGTCCTCGGCGACAACACCGCCCGCACCGATTCCGGTGTAATATTCTGCGAATCACTCGACACATCCGCAAACACCGGCGTCGCGCCCGCGTTCACAATACTCGATACAGACGCCAGAAAGGTGCGCGAAGTCACAATCACCTCATCGCCGACGCCGATCCCCAAGGCTTTTAACGCAACATCCAATGCCAAGGTACCATTCGCCAACGCCACCGCATACTCGGAGCCGCACCAACCCGCAAACTCTTTCTCAAATTTACGGCATTCTTGCCCCGTCCAATAATTCACTCTATTCGACAACAGCACATCTCGCACCGCATCCGCTTCCTCAACAGTAAACGACGGCCAAGGCGAAAACTTAGTATTCAACATCTAAAACCCCAAATTCAAAATTCATTGCTCATTCTGTACAACCAGGCCTGCTGCCCAAACACCGCCAGCAATTACGAAGACGCAGCGGCAAATTCCGCCACAATTAGTTTGAGTTAGGTCGCACCTGACTTTATTAACCCTTTGGAGGTATATACATTTCAGCTTCACCATCAATAACAACTTTGTTCTTTACCTTACAGGTCGTGCTAAAAAAGACTCTACGTTTTACAACATCAATTCCTACAACTTCAATAGTCGCAATTACTTCGTCACCTATATAAACAGGGCGTTTAAAATTTAAGTTTTGACTAACATACACGCAACCGCGCCCAGGTAATTTAGTACCAAATAAAGCAGAAAAATATGACGCCGACATCAAACCATGAGCAATTCTTTTTTTAAAACGAGTAGAAGCCGCAAATTCCTCATCAAGATGGGCAGGATTTTTATCACCTGATATCTCAGCATAGGCAACAACATCATTATCCGTAATAGTATGAGATGAAGACTCTTTCATGCCCACTTCAATTTCATGTATATCAAACTCTTTAAAATTGTCAGTCATCGCATTTTTCTCATGTTTTCTTTAGTTAAAGGTACAGCTGGATTCCCGAATACTGTAATACCCGCAGAAATATTTTTAGTAACAACAGCACCGGCTGCAACAATAGCCCCTTCACCTATAACTAAAGGCTTATTAGGCTTACCCTGCTTAATAATTGCACCTGTACCGATGTAAGCATGACTCCGAATATGAACATTACCATTACACTTCACACCAGGTCCAAAAGTAACGAAATCGCCAATAACGCAATCATGTGCTACGTAACTATAAATGTTGGCGTGAAATGCCTTACCGATTTGAACATTAGACGTTAATGTTGTAAATGATGTAAGGATTAAATTTTCACCAGTATCAACCTCATCTAAAACTACCGCATTCTTAGCAATTATTGAAAGATGGTTGATTCTATTTTTTTCTAACTTCTCAAACAACACCTCTCTGGTTTTGCTGTTAGCAATAGCGAGCGTTGCATATTTTGCATCCGCCTCAAGCTTCAAAAAAGCATCGAACGTACAAACCTTTACACCATTTACAAATTCGTCAGTCACACCATCGTCAATAAAAACAAATTCTGCCGCTAGTCCATTAGAAAATGTTTCACGCACTAAGGGCATAACCTCACGCCCAAAACCACTTGCACCATAAACCGCATAAATACTTTTACTCATTTTTGAGTCCCCCTAAATGCTGGCATTGTTGCTTCGCCTTGTGCAGAAATCCCATCGCGAACAAACACTTTTTTTAGCGTTAAAAAGATAATCTTGATATCCAACCACAGCGATTGATTATCGACATACCAGACATCATATTCAAACTTTTGTTCCCAGCTAATCGCATTGCGACCATTTACCTGCGCCCAGCCGGTAATACCAGGCTTGGTTTCATGGCGGCGGGCTTGTTCGGCAGAATATAACGGCAAATAATCCATCAACAACGGACGCGGCCCCACCAAACTCATATCGCCTTTTAACACACTCCACAGCCCTGGCAATTCATCCAAACTGGTCGAGCGCAAAAACCGCCCAAACTTGGTCAATCGAACCGCATCCGGTAACAAAATACCCTGCGCATCGCGCGCATCCGTCATCGAACGAAACTTCATCAAAGTAAACGGCTTAGCCGCCAGGCCTGGTCGCACCTGCTTAAACAACACCGGCGAACCCAGCTTAACCCGCACCAACAACCCCACCACCACCAAAACCGGCAGTAACACCGGCAGGCTTAATAAAATCAAAGACACATCAAATACACGTTTCATTTTTCTCTACTTCTCAAAAACTATGCGGTTTAACGATTCAACAAAGCTATCAATACTGAGCTTTTGTATTAATTCTGTGTTGTCAAACTTGGCTGGCTCAATTTCTCTTCCTTCTATGGCAAATAACGCCTTCACTAACTCAGTCGGATTTGGGGCAACATTAAAGCCATAGCCGTTTTCTTTAACCCATTTCCCGACACTGGTATCGCTTGAGCATATAGACAAAATACTTACCCCTGAAGTCAAATAGGCCGAAGTCTTACTTGGAAAGGCAAATTTTGTCACCTCATCATTAATTGGCAATAAAGCCCATTCATAACACGAATTTAACGCTTGAGCCTCATTGGGAGAGATAACACCCAAATAACTAACCTGCTCAAACTCGTCCGACAGTTTGGCGATTTCACCACTAAACACGCCGCCGCCTGCAAACACAAACGGTAAACTTCCGCCTTGCTGATAATAAGCCCTAATTGAATCCAACAATAACGGAATACGTTGCAATCTGCCCGCATTACCCGTAAATACCAGGCCTGGTTGTTTCTCAATCGAATCATTGGAACCTTCACCAAACGTCGCTGGATTATCAACTAGATAAATCGGTGCGTTGGTTTTAGAGCGTTCGATAATCACCTCACGCATAATATAGGTCAGTGTCACTATAGCTTCAGCATTGCGCATCACCATCGCATCCATCCTTCGCAAAACCTTATAGACCCACTTATTTAAAGGGATAATAATATTGGCGGCTTCAGGGTGAATGTCCTGTAAATGATAAACATAACTTGCACGGAACAACTTGGCATAAACAAACACGATAAACGGCACTAAAACAGGTGGGTCTGTCGAAATATAAACTTTTTTGGGACGAGTTAAAACCAACGACCAAAACGTCCACAACATAAAAATTAATGCATCCACTATGCGCCAAACTAAATGAGTAGCTGAATTTGAACGGGCTTTACACGCTCTAAGCACCACGCACTCACCGCGCCCAGCATTAGCCAGCTCTGCCTTCAAATCCACATCCGACTGGGTAATTACAGAAACCTTGTGATTTTCAGCTGACTTTTCAGCCAACTGCAATAATGCTTCACCAATAATTTTGCTCTTTGGCCAAAAACTACGGTTAATAATGGCGAAATCGCAACGTTTAGTCATCAATACTTTTTCCAAACCACACGATTAACATAATCGGTATAACTATGAATAATGCGCACCATTTTGTCAGACACGTTAGGCATGGAGTAATCATAAACTTGACGAATCAAACGTTTATCATCGCGTGGTTGACTGTCAATAATCGCCAAGCTTTGCATAATACGATCTTTTTGCAAACCGGTCATAATCACCGCCGCTTCTTCCATGCCTTCAGGGCGTTCGTGGGCTTCGCGCAAGTTTAATGCCGGGAAATTCATAATCGAGGATTCTTCGTTAATCGTGCCGCTATCAGATAGTACGGCCTTGGCACACAACTGTAGCTTGTTGTAATCTTTAAAACCCAGCGGTTTTAATAACTGTACCAAAGGATTAAACTTAATCCCCATCGCATCGACTCGCTTTTGCGTTCTCGGATGCGTTGAGACAATTACGGGCATGTGATAGGTTTCCGCAATCGTATTTAAAGACTCTGCCAGATTTAAAAAGTTTTTATCCGAATCGACATTTTCTTCACGGTGCGCACTAACTACAAAAAACTGATGCCTTTTCAGCTTCAGACACTCTAAAACATCAGACGCCTCAATGCCTTCACGATACGTATTCAATACCTCAAACATCGGGCTGCCGGTTTTAATCACCATATCCGCTGGTAAACCTTCGCGTAACAAATAATCACGTGCAATTGTGCTATAGGTTAAGTTTATATCCGCCATGTGATCCACTATTCGGCGGTTAATTTCTTCTGGCACACGCTGATCAAAACAACGATTGCCCGCTTCCATGTGGAAAGTCGGAATCTTTCTGCGCTTGGCTGGTAGCACCGACATACAGCTATTAGTATCGCCCAAGACCAATAAAGCTTCTGGCTGAACTTCGGCTAAAACCTTATCGACAGCAATAATGACATTACCAATGGTTTCAGCACCCGAAGCACCCGCCGCGCCTAAAAAATAATCCGGTTTACGAATACCTAGATCATTAAAAAAAATCTCATTGAGTTCATAGTCATAGTTTTGGCCGGTATGCACCAGAATATGCTCACAATGCGCATCCAGTTTTTTCATCACGCAAGACAAACGGATTATTTCTGGACGCGTGCCAACAACCGTAACCACTTTTAATTTTTTCATTTAAAACATCTCTTAAACTTTATAAGCAACCGTATCAGGTTTAGCCGGGTTAAAATTTTCATTCGCCCACAACATCACCACCATTTCATCATCACCCACATTAGTAATGTCGTGTGACCAACCAGGCACAGTTTCAACGATTTCAGGCTGCTCACCGGTGGTATAAATTTCAACGGTTTCATCAGTCACGATATGCCGAAAACCAAAACGTGCTTTACCCTTAATAACCAAAAACTTCTCAGTTTTCACGTGATGATAATGCCCGCCACGAGTAATCCCTGGGTGCGCGGTAAAAAACGAAAACTGACCGGAGTTTTTGGTTTTAAGCATTTCAACAAACACGCCGCGCGGATCTTCATTCTTTTTCAACGGATAATTAAACTGATTAGGCGAAATATAGCTGATATAAGTGGCATAAAGTACACGCATAAAGCCATCACCAACTGCCTCAGTGATCAAAGTTTCGCGGCTCTCTTTAAACTGAATCAACTGATCCGCCAACTCACCTACTGTGGTTTGATAAACAGGTTCTACATCAATGTGCAAAGTCTCTTTGGGTAGTTCCGTCATCACGTGCATAAAAGAGGACACTACATCGCCAATATGTACCAAATTTAGCGGTGCATCTGGGTCGTTAATTTGAATGGGCAAACCATGGCTAATGTTATGGCAAAATGTCGCTACCGCTGAATTGTAGTTAGGCTTACACCACTTACCAAACACATTTGGCAAACGGTAGATATAAACTGGGTTTTCAGTTTCAATATACAAATTCAACAAATGCATTTCGGCCTGCAACTTACTGCGTCCGTAGGGATTCATGCGTTCGGCTTGAATTGAAGACGATAAAATGACCGGTATTTTTTTGCCACTAGCGCGAATCGCATCACATAGCAATTTAGTTAAATCTGCATTGCCTTCAAAAAACTCTTTTTCTTCTTTTGGCCGATTAACCCCCGCCAAATGAAAAACAAAATCGACCCCAACCACCAGGCCTGGTAAGTCGGCAGGATTCGATTCTCGTGTAAATTTAACAATCTCAATGTCAGCACGGCGCTGCAAAGTAACGCATAAGTTCTTACCAATAAAGCCATCCGCACCGGTCACTAAAACTTTCATTATTACTCCTCCGGTGTGGCGTGTTCACCGTTTGCAATTTTTTGCATAAATTCAAGTTTAAGCAATAGCTGCTTCATGCCTTCCACATCCAAACGTTGTGTATTGTGCGAATTGTAATCTTCCAATTCCGAGACTTTTTTATCGCCCTCTTCCACAAATTTAGCATAATTCAAATCACGCAAATCTGGTGGCACACGATAATAATCGCCCATATCCACGGCACAAGCCATTTCTTCACGACTTAACAAGGCTTCAAACAATTTCTCACCGTGACGTGTCCCAATAATATTAATCGGATGATCTGGCAAACCAATCATTTCGCGCAAGGCGATTGCCAAGGTTTCAACTGTGGCGGCGGGAGCTTTCTGCACAAAAATATCGCCATTGTTACCATGCTCAAATGCATACAACACCAAATCCACTGCATCTGCCAAGGTCATCATAAAGCGTGTCATATTCGGATCAGTAATCGACAAAGGCGTACCTGCTCGCATCTGTTCAATAAACAACGGAATTACCGAACCACGCGATGCCATTACATTGCCATATCTTGTACCACAAATAACGGTTTTTTCATCATCCACATTGCGTGACTTGGCGACCATCACCTTTTCCATCATTGCCTTAGAAATACCCATGGCATTAATTGGGTAAACCGCTTTATCGGTACTCAAGCAAACAACACGCTTCACTTCATTTTGGATCGCCGCCTCAAGAACATTTTCCGTACCCAAAACATTCGTATTCACCGCCTCCATCGGGTGAAACTCACACGAAGGCACTTGCTTTAAAGCAGCCGCATGGAAAATAAAATCCACCCCACGCGTCGCATTCAACACAGAACGGAAATCCCGCACATCACCAATATAAAACTTCAATTTTGGATGCGCATACTTCTTGCGGATATCATCCTGCTTTTTCTCATCACGCGAGAAAATACGAATTTCTTTCAAATCCGATTCCAAAAACCGCTTTAACACCACGTTACCAAACGAACCTGTGCCGCCGGTGATCATTAATACTTTATTTTTAAACATACTTAAACCTTATCTAGGTTAAATCGTTCGACTGCAAACTCAAACAATCTTCTATTAGCCTCTAAATCAGCATTAGAATTGACACGCTTTAATCCATTTTCAAAAATTATCTGACGACTAGACGCTCTTTCTTCTGAACTTAAATTTGCAAAAATCTCAATTTTTTTTACAAACTCTTTCATTGAATTAAGAGGTAAATCCCAACCAATATTATCATCTGCAAGATCTCGCCAAGGAGTTTGATTGCTAATTAAAACTGGTGTACCAACGGATAAGGACTCAGCAATTACATGGCCATAGTTTTCACCACGCGTTGGAAAAAAGAATAAATCATATCTTGAAAAAATCTCAGCGACTTGATCAGATTTAACGGAACCATAATAATTAACCGTAATATTAGTTGGCAATGCCTCAATTAGTTTTAAACAAATTTTCCAGTAAGCTTCATCTTCTTTTGGACCATAAATATCAAACACAGCTTCATTTGTAACAAATGCCAAGCATTTTAGTGCGTAATCTAAGTTTTTCTTTGGTGAAAGACGTGAAAGAAAAACAATCTTAAAAACCTTAGACGGTCGATAGTTAAATTTAAGGTCAGAGTTCGTTAACCTAGAAGACAAGTTTTTAGCTACAAGAACGCTATCTGGCTTAACAGATAAAGCATCAATAATATCTTGACGCTCAAACTCGCTAGAAGCCTGCCATAAAACACCCTGATATAAACCGATCCAGGAAGAAACCCTTATAAATAATCTTTTTTTAAAAGGTTTTATTTCCATAGCGCCTTTAGAAAATTCACCGCGTGGCGCTAAGACTACTGGACACGGCTTGACCTTCCCAATTCTCATTGCCAACAAGGGTTTTATTGAAAAAATTGAGTCAAAAAAACTATTTAAATAGAGAACATCAAAAGAGGTTTCATTTATGAGCTTTGCTATTGCATTGAAAGAAAGTTGCTTTGGCGACAAGTACATAACACTAGCACCCCCATAATTTTGCCAAGAACCCGGAATTACGTGTTCAAAAGGTAAAACATCAGCTAAATCACGATCACTCGTAACAACATTGAACTTAAAATCTTCTAAATTCTCAACTAGATTACTTATGCTTTTTACTGGACCACCAGCCTTGTATGCAGGCTTATAGTATCCAGTAATGACTAATATCTTCATCGTTTAAACCCTTTCTTCAAAACACACCCAAAAAAACATTTGAATATGGTAAATACTGTTCAGATGTAATGTTTCTATAAAAAAGCATAGAACCATAGAGTAGTAAAAAAGCATATAAAAAAAATTTTTCATAGGCAGATAAATAAAAAACAACTATTGAAAAAAAAATTATTATAAATATATAAAAATAGTTAGCCAACCTTATAAAGTAACCATAATCTATAAGCATACAATTCAACAAAACACCCGAGAATGTTACAGAAAAATACAACAATACCTCTTTATGTTTATAAAAACCCCTTATTAAAAACAAATAAATAAATAAAATTAAAAATATTAAAACTTCAAATACAGGCCTCATTCCAAGACCACCTTGAACGTTTTTTTCTATATTCATAAAATAACCATGTAGATTATTTGGCACATAACCACTAGCAAAAACTATATCTATAAAAAAACTAAAGGAAAATAATGAAGCAGCCAAAGCTAAAAAAGATAAAACTGGATAAAAGTAAAAAAATATCAGGAAGACCCCTATCAAGGCGGAATAATGAATAAACGACGCAACAGCTAAAATAAGTAAATATTTTATTATTATTTTATCATTTGAAAATGATATAAAAGCATATAAAACTAAAACAATTGAAATACCCTGCTTAACAATATTATTAAAACTAAATAAAAATCCAAAAATGATAAAACTATAAATAAATATAAAATAGTTTAAGTTAATTTTTTTTGATGTTAACCATAACATGACATATGTAAATAGAACTGTAAATAATATATAAACTTCTGAACCCGTACCTAACTTTGTGAAAATCAAAGTAAAATAATAAAAAATTGGCTCCAACTTTTCCTGAAGAAAATATGTATCGCCTAAATAAATACGTTGATATATATCAACATAGTTTTGATAATCGGTTCCGACATCTACCCTTAATCCAAAAATAAAAATTATTATAGCAATTGGGATAAAGGAAAAATATCTATTCCTGAAAATCCATGCAGAAAAGAGTACTAGCACAACACTGGCCGTGTAAAAAAAAACTGATAAGTACATGAAGAAAAAAGCCCTTTAAAATTTATTCTTGATTTAAGAACGAGCAATTTTTACTAAATTAAATAAAACCCCAATAGTAAAAATAGTTCCATAAATTTTCACAATATAAACCAAAATGGTTAACGTCAGCTTTTCACTCACTGTTAATCTATGTGCACGCCATTGAAGCAAAATAGCACGGGGGGGCAAAAAACCCATAATAATACTCCTCGTCAATCCGTAGAACTTGCTTCGACTTCGTGCAGCGGCACCACCTGAAACACGTTTTTGTTTTTGAAAAATTTCTTTTAAACTATCTCTAGCAGGGTGCTTAACAACCACGTCAGGTGCATATTGTATTGGAATCCCCAAGTCTTTTGCTCGCCAGCCCCATTCGTTGTCGCCGCCTGACATGAGCGAATCATTAAACCACCCCACCGTATCAAAATGCTTGCGCCAAGTGATCATATTTGCCGTTACAGATCCACCGGCTTTGGCATTCGATTCCTGATCAAACGCAAAGGCTTTTTCATAAATTTCAGCTAAGGTTAGTTTATCTGACTTAAAGAACAACTCTACTCTTCCTGCAATACGCTCTGCTCCTTTTTGCAACCTTTCAACCGCATTGATTAACCAATTCTCTTCAGGAATACAATCAGAATCGGTAAATGCAATAACCTCACCTTTTGCAATGCCTAATGCCGCATTCCGTGCCGCATAAGAACCAGGTTTTTGTTCACTTAATAATTGACAGTTTGTTGGCAATTTTAATTCTATTGGTGGTGTATCTTGTGGATCGTTATTTACAACAAGAATTTCAAAGTCTTGTTGTCTTATTGTTTGCGCTTCTAATGCATTCAGGCAGAGCTGCAATCTTGGCCAATCGTGATAAGTTGGAATAATCACGCTAATTTTAAGTTTTTCTGACATCTTGTTTTTATTTCCTCAACCACTATATCTATCGGGCACTTGGCCTAGTGGTCTTATTGCTTAATTTTAAGTTTTTAGTTTTTTAATTTGTTTACAATGTATTCTGTCGCTTACCATTTGTTCTTCTGTCTTGTGGCCGAGTATATATACGCCCGCGGCAGGAAGTATCCAGAGGATAGCGAGCAAAAGCGGTGCATTATGGCAAAATTACACCCAGTAGCATGACATTATGCAGTACCAATAAAAAAATTGCTGTGTTCTCTAAGGTGTTTATAGCTGTCTGGATCAAAACAACCTCATTTTCGCGCTTTGTGTACCACACGCGCCGACCACCGTGCCTACGGCATAACGCACGATATAGACTTCCCACCAGCGGTTTGTTTGCTTCACTGCTTGTCCTTTTTAATGCTCAACCCTTTGCGCAACATACCCATGGACCTGACTGGTGGTATTAGCGTTTTACGTGCCTTCTAAAGACGACCAGAGCTTGCCAGATAAAAGCTGAAATAAATAATCCAATGAGTAGGCTTAAAAATTCGATACCGGGAATGGTGAGGTGTTTAAATAAAGGAATCTCTTTAACGAAACCATTAAAAAAATAGTCCAAGCATTCAAAACACGGATTACATGGTTCACAAACTTGATAAAGCCAGTTTTCTTGTTGTACAAAGTGCAAAGTCTTTAAGACCACCAACGCGCCTAGAATCCAAGCGACAGGTTTCCAGTAGCTTTGCCCGTGATCCGATACTGCCTTATTAAAGCCTAACAACAACTTTTCCCAAAACACGCCCTGCCCTGGCTGATTCAACTCGCGCCGATAGGCTTCCATTTCATAGGCATAAAAACGATTCGCTTCAATATGGTTACCAACCGCGTCGAACGAATGTTTGATAATGCGGAAGGTTTCACGGTCGATCTGTTTTAGTGCCGATTCAGTAAAGGTGATGCCTAAAAAATTCGAGGGTTGATTAAAAACTGCACCATGCAAGGTTAAACATTCCTGAATATCAACACCACTCGCATCCAGCGAATAGTGAAATGACGCTTGCGACACATTTAGCACGCCAAGGTTTGCGCCTTTGATTGAACAAAAATGATTAAAACTGGTTTGTGAAATCATCAGCTTATCGGCATATAAACCATCCAAGTTAAAGGAAAATTCACACTGACAATCAGAAATCAAAAACATTTTAGAATGCAAAAACTTGCAATCAACCTTGGCAAGAAAAACACAATTGGAAAGCGAAAAGCTATCCACTTCCATCCTGCTTAATTCAAAATCGGATTCAAATGTGACATCCGATAAGGTAATGTTTTCGGCTTTAGATCGCTTATCGGGATCATCTTTATCACTTGTTACCATAATAAGTTGGTTTTTAACCCGAATTCCGCGGACAACTAAACTGTTAAATTCACATTCAACAATCAGGCCGCCAAACAGATTCAACAGGTTTTCATCGGTCAAATTATGATCAACCACCAAACACGAAGTAAAAGTACAATCTCTGAAAATCTGCGAATCTTTAGCGTGCTTGCGTGCTATATCATTAACTTCCAGCGCACGCAATCCGAGACGATAGGTTTTAGTAAAGGTGCAATCAATGAAGGTATAGAAAAAAGGCAAAGTTGGAAAATCTTCAACTTCAATCGTGTAATTTTTAAAATCCACCCAAGCACATTTTTTTAGCGCGTTAAAAATCTCATCCTCAGAATCATTGGAAATCTTCAAACCAGCAACAACCACCTGGTCATTTCTTAAAAAATCAACCAACTCTAATAATGGGCTAGGTTTTTCATCATGCATTAACACCGTCCGAGTGCGATATTCTTCACTCGTCAACCAGGCCTGACCACCCTCAACAAACTGATCTCGACCTAAATAATCCAACACCTCGACTTCTGTTAAAGCCGACGTCGGATAAGCACGCTTAAAGGAAACAAACACATCCTGCGCTATTTGTTGAAGTAGTTCAGACATTATCGACTTCACTTCCCTGGTTTATTTTTTACGAGCATACAAATCCAAACTATTTAGACATCCTTTAACGCGCTCATCGCATTCTGCCTCAGAAAGCATTGTCGTTATTTCAATACAATCATCTGCAGTCTTGGTGAAAGTCGCTGTGTCGTCTTCATAGTACCGATCCACTGCATCAAAAAAACACGCCAAGTTATATTCAACTTCATTGGGTGTTAATTCATCGCGGAATGCCTGTGCCCGCGATGGCCCATCATATTTGTAATAAGTTGGTATTTATATTTGCTCACTCTTCATCCTTAACTTATACGCAGTTTTCAAAGACCCAGATTATCTAAAACAGCGCCACCAAGCCCACGCCTGCGCCGATAATCCAAAACGCGATTTCCATGCGTTTATAGCGCGCGTTTTGCGCTGTGTGCTGTTTGGCAGTGATTAGGTCGGACAAGTCTTGCACTTGGGTTTTCATTTCATCATGCACTTGCGGCAATTCAAATAGTTTCGACAGAATCGGCCAGGCCTGGCGGAGTTCGTGGCGATCAATTAACACTGGATTGCTGTAGTAGTTTTTTAAGTCAAACGCTAAAATCGCCTCGCGGTAATCAATCATTTTTTCTAAATCTTTGGAATCATAGGCCTGTGCGACTTTTTGCAATTGCATCTCAGCATATAAGTTATAGCTTCTTGCCAGCAAGTACAGTAACTGATAGCGTACAAATACATCCGGCTTGCCAAACTTCGGCCAAATCCATGCACCCTTTTCAGCAAACACTGCTTTTACCGTTGTGCTTTCAAAGGTATTCGCTTCACAAACGGCTAACGTGCTACTACCGCGCAACGATTGTGAGATCGCCTCTGGTACGGCATCTTTATCCGCTTGATAAAAATCGAATATCAAACTCGGCTTGGCCTTGTAATCATTTAAGGCTTGCCCCGCGTCACCATTCGCAACCAGCGCAAAATAAATACAACCAAAAAAGCCGATATACTCACGGTTTTTCGCATCTTGATAAAACTTCACATCCACCAACAAACTAGGCTGCAAAAACTTATGCGAATTCGCAACCGGTTTTGCATCAGCCGGCAAAAGGGATAATTGAATCGCGCGGGTTGGGGTCATGATTTATTCTTTAATCTCTTAATAACTTTTTCTACCACAAAACTATACGCCTGTGTGCTTTGGGTTTTGAAAGCAATCAGCCCTATCAACAATACGGTTGAATAAAAGATGATTTGAAGCAAACCCACATCGATTAAATTAATCAGAAGACTCAAAACTAACAACAGTAAAATAAACCCATACATCCGCCAGCGTTCAAAATTCACCCATAGCTTTGAGCTCGCTTCGGTACGAATGGTGAAGAAGATAAAAAAAGCTAAAGCCGAACCCATTGCAGCGCCTGCTGCCCCGTATATCGGAATCAAAAACCAGTTTGCAATCGCGTTGAACACTAATGCTACCATTGCGGCAAGCAAAGAAAACATCGTCTTGCGTTGAATACCAATTCCCACACCGGTCGATTCTGACAAGGTATAAAGCAACGGATAGGCCATCGCCGCCAATAGTATGTACTGAACACTTATATATTCAGGTGGCAATATATAGGGAACCACCCAAGAAAACATACCTGCCAAAGACCAAATCAAAATCACCGCCAGAGTGACAAAATCCATCACATTTTTAATTTTCTTTGGGTCAACGCCCTCAGACGCCCATTTATACACTACTGGCGCCCAAATCGTCGAAAAAATAGCTTGAAAGACTAAAGCCGCACCTGCAAAACTCACAGCAACGGAATAAATTCCCAACTCTTCAAACGAGGAAATGGTTCTTAAAAAGACCTTATCCATAGTGGTTAAACCCCAAAACGCCACACCGCTACCAATCAACGGAATGGCATAGCGGATCATTTGATTTTGCTTGGCTTTATCAATGGTCGCCGTGAGCGCGGGTATCCAGTCTTTACGCGTATTCCACGCATAAACCATAAACACCAACGATAAAGCCAACACATTAGCAAGCATCAGGTTTTCAAAAATAGCCGCGGCACCAAGCCACATATAGCCCAGCACAATCACCAAAAATAATAATTTTGGCAATAATTGACTCATAGAAAAAGCCAAACCACGCTCCTGCATTCGCAAAATCAAACTCAAAAAACGCGAAAAGAAGCTGAGCAAAATCGCTAACACCATTAAGCCACTTAATAAAAGCGAATCCATGCCAAACAACACTTCAGAAATCGACCAAGGACTTAAAATCACCGCAACAAGCGCAACCAGTAGAATCAAAAACCCTGGAATAAAGACCGCTTTCAGCAGGCCAGGTTTATCTTGCACCTCGTGGAACTCGCGAACATAGGCCTGATCCAAACCCAAACTAAATAATAGCAACGCAAAACTTATTGTTACATTCAGCATAGTCAAACGCCCAATATCTTCTGGCGAAAACAACCACGCCACAATCGGCAAGGTGATCAACCCCAATACCGCCGCGCCAATCGGCCCAACTGAAAAGGCTAAGACTTTACGGGGGTTCAAGCATGCTCTCCAAGGTCAAGGTGAAAACTCACCAAGTTCTTGGTTTTCAGGTCTATCGCTTGTTTTGACCAGTGCTTATATAGTATTGCGATATTCGTTTGTATCTCTTGTTCTGTTAAAGGTGCTTTAAGCAGGTCTGGTTGTTGTTCTAATTCCATTATTGTGTTCAAAATAGCACCATCGTTTTTTAGCATTTGATAGGTAGGATTCTCTTCACGCAAAAACACTCTAGCGCCTAAGTAAAGCATAATCACGATGTTCCCTACGGCTTGTTGGCGTTTGTGATTCATAATCGCAAATCCGCATTGTTTTAAAAGCGCCACATAGTCATCAATCGCCATAAAATCGACAACCGGATGAAAACGTTCACCAAAATTTAACTCACCTTGTTCAAGCATCGCTTTTTTATAACACGCATCGCCATAACTTAACGGTGCGACAATTTTTGAATGTAGTCCAATTACATCTTCATTAGCTTGTATTAGCTCGAACGCCTCAAGATGATTATTAGTAAACGAGGCGCTATTACCCAATAAAATCGCATCGCCATTCACCCTTTCACCGATAAAGTTTTTGACTAGGCTTTCTTCCAGCGAACCGTAATTCCAAGGCATTAAAGCTGGCAAATGCGTAATCAACCCCGCGTTTGCAACCAGTTTGTGTTCTTCAGATAACACAGGCGAAAAAGAACCAATGCGTTTTAAGGCTTTATTTTTAAAAGCGAGTTCTGTCAGCTTTCGCGCCACCTTTTTTGCTAATTTGACTGGATGTAAAAAATCAGCGAATGATGTTTTTCTGCAAGATTTTTTTAATGGCAAGGTTTCGGATAACAATAACGCATCTTCGTTTTTGTAAATATAGCTGTAATAATCATACCCCCAACCCAACCACGCAAACTTAACCCCTGCTGGTGCCAACGCCACCAATGGGAACTTAAACAAGTCAAAACCATGAATCACGACCAAGTCAAAGGCTTTCAACTTTTTTAAAAAAGACGGCTTCAAGGTATCAAAAAAAGTAAACTCTAAATCGCGGTGATTTTTAGATACATGGCCATCATGCCCATTCGCAAACATCCAAACTGTGTTTTGGCCTGGATACACATTTTCGAAGGTCGTTAAGGCATGGCTTATAAATTTGTTGTCTGTGGTTATGTGTAAAATCTTTTTCATTTAATCTGCTTTCTTAATTCATTGCGCAACGCTTTGTGTGCTTGCTCAACAGCTTGGTAAAACTGGTCACCGAAGCCCAGTGCTTTTTTCTCAAGCCAAATGGGGTAATTTTGTACTATTTCTGCCTCTTCGGTCTCTTCATCTATGTAAGCATAAACAACAGTTTTCGCCTTGGCTATTTGCGCAATTGTTACTTCGCTTAATAACACATCGTACTTTTCTAAAAAATAGCTCAAAAACTCACCGTGATCCGGTAACTGTGATGATAGATGCTTCATTACATCATCCCACTTATCAGCAAAATGATGCTTTTGGGGTAACAGCCCATAGAAAAACGAACTAAACTCTTGAGCGGCCAAATATTGATGCTCAAAGAAAAACTCTGACTTCTTTAGCTGATTTTTGATTTCCTCTTGTCTAATAACAAGTTTTGAGCGGTATCGTTCAATAAACATTGGCACTGCTAATCCACTAAGCGCACCAGTAACAGCACTTACAGCAAAAGTAATTATCCAATCCCAACTCATCTTACAGCCATCCCTTTCAGCCACCAGATCTGGTGGTTTTGTTAAATATTCACCAGTTCTATCTCAAATTTGCCTGTTTTAAACTTAGCTTGTTTAAATGCCACATGACCAAAACCGTTTTGCCTGCACAGGTTTTGTATTCTTGCAATTTCAGATTCAGGCGTTTTAGCACCGACAATAATCGTTTTTAACGACTCTTTTTTAAAAGTTTTATTACCGTTACCGTTCAGATCTATAAAACGGTATTCCTGCTCATAAGCCCAGTCGGTCGCTTTTGTTAATTGCTCGGTTACAAACTGTTCTTGTTTAGGTTTACCTACCAAGGCATAAGAAAGTAATTCATATTCGTTATTTTCTGCATAATCGACTTTTAATGGATGACCTTTAAAACTAGCGGTGGTTGAACCTAAAAATAAATCCGGTTCAAATTCGTAAACAATGCCTTTATGATTGTTAGCGTAATGCGACCACATCAAAATGTTGTACGGTGATACTGAAAAACAGCACACCCCCATTTGGCTTCTGAATTGATTGAAAATCAGATTCTGCTGGTCAACAAACCTTTCATTGCTGCCCCAGCGTTGCATTATTTCATCGATTGTTTGCGGATGATCCGGTTTGCTTTGCAAAAAACCACCCCAAAAATATTTAATCTCTGCCTGAGAGTATTCTTGTCGATAATCTAGTCTTGAATCTAATGGATCGTTGAAATTTTCAGGTTTTGTAAACCACAACTGAGCATTCAAAATCACTTCGTCACGATGTTCATTTGTGTGCGGGGTGTAACGATATAAAGTATTCACTGCAAACCTACTTTTTTTATCAAGCAATCCATATACAAAACTACCAAGCCTGGTGGTTTTGATTCACATCATGCAGGTTCAGGTACATACAATTCTGCATCACCAACAATCACTATCTTTCCACTCACATAACAAACTGTTTTAAAAAATACTCTTCTTTTTATTTCATCTTTTTTGGTTACGGTGACTTCAGCCGTCACTGTGTCATTAAGATAAACGGGTCTTAAAAACCTCAAGTTTTGGCCAACATAAACACAACCTTCGCCTGGCAACTCTTTGCCAAACAACGCTGAAAAAAAACTGCTTGAAATCATTCCATGCGCGATTCTTTTCTTAAACTGCGATTTCTCTGCATATTCATCACTCATGTGAACGGGGTTATTATCACCAGATAAACCTGCGAAGGTTTTAACATCGGCATCTGTTATAGTCTGGCTATAACTTCGCATCATTCCAACCTCTATGTCATCAAACGAAACTTTTGCCACTTTATTCTCCTAGTGTTTTGATAACTCTAGCTGGGTTTCCCACCGCAAATTTGTTGGACTCCAAATCCTTACTCAATACACTTCCCATTCCAAGTATAGAGTCTTCACCAATGGTTATTTTTTCTACCAAAGTTGCACCGGTACCTACATTGACACCATCACCAATAGTTATATTTCCTGAAATTGAACAATTTGGTGCAATTGTCACAAAATCACCCACTTTCACATCATGTCCAAGCGTTGTATTAAGATTAACAATACTATGTTTACCAATTTGAACATCAACTGTCGCTATTACACCCGCACAAATAATTGAACCAGTACCAACAAAACTGGCATCAATAATTGCAGAAGGGTCAATTAAGGTTGTAAATTCAACACTACCGCCTAACTTTTCAAAAATAGTGCGGCGACCATTTGGCGAACCTACCCCAATAACAAAGTCACATTCAAGGTAGTTTTTATAATCTGAAACTTTTCCAATAACGGGTACACCCATGATAATAGCGCCCTGCTTTTCTGGTGTGTCATCTAAAAACCCTTTAACAACAAGCCCAAGTCGCTGTGCCAACCACAAAACCTCTTTTCCAAAACCACTAGCACCGATGATAATTAGCTTCTTCATAAACCTTCCTTTAAAGCATTTATAACTTGTTTCTGTTCTTCATCATTCAAATCCGGATAAATCGGCAAACATAAAACCCGGCTGGCAATATCTCTTGAAACTAAGCAGGCCTGATTGTTTTGAATTTGTGGGATCCAAAGTATCATGCAATCAATCTTATTATTTTTTCGATATCGTCAATCTGTAGGTTTTTATATAACGGTAAACACAGTATTCGCTTTGCAATACTTTCTGATTCAGGCATCGGTTGATATTCGACAATATGACCTAGTGTGTTTAATGAAGGATAAAAATATCTTCTAGGGAAGATTTTTTGCTTGTTTAATTTTTTCTCTGCCTCCAATAATGTTTGCTCGGTTTCAAAAATAACGGGAAAGTAGGAATAATTGCACCCATCTCCGTTTAATTTTTGGAAGCTTAACTTTGAGTTGGCTTGCAGTGCGTCACGATAAAGCAGGTATTTGTGTTTTCTGTCGGCTAAGACTTCATCAAAATACTTTAGATTCGCTAAACCTAATGCAGCATGAACTTCAGTCATTTTGCCGTTGAAGCCATCTTCAACGATGTCTTTGTTTTGATCGTGTCCAAAAAAACGTATGCGTTTTAGTTTTTCGTGCAGGTCTAAGTTGGTGGTTATACAGCCGCCGCCTTCTGCGGTGTTAAGCAGTTTGGTGCCGTGTAAGCTGGTTGCGGAAATATCACCCCATTCTAAAACGCTTTTGCCGTTTACCGTGGTGCCGATGGCGTGTGCGCCATCATAAATGACTTTGAGGTTGTGTTTTTTTGCTATGGCTTCGATTTGTTCGACATGACATGGATTGCCGAATACATGCACCGGCATAATCGCCACAGTTTTATCGGTAATTAAGGCTTCAATTTTAGCCGGGTTGATATTTAAGGTTTCCGGGTCTATGTCGCAAAAAGCAGGGGTACAGCCCTCCCATTTTATGGCGCTGATGGTGGCTACCCAACTGAATGGCGTGGTGATGATTTCGCCTTTTAACTCTAAGGCTTTGATCGCCATTTGAATGGCAATGGTGCCATTGGTGACGGTAACGAAGTTTTTAATATTTAATGTATTACAGAGTTGTTTTTCCAACTCTTGCACCAATGGCCCATTGTGCGTGAGTATGCCGCTTTGCCATACGCCTTTTAAATAATCCACATATTCTTCGAGTGGCGGTAATGAAGGTTGTGTTACATAAATGGGTTGATTATTTTGCGCGTTCACTTAATTCACCTATCAGCCTGGCTTGGTTAATGTTTTGATGGTATTCATCGTTTAAATTTTGTTTGGTATTGATGCAGTTTGCAAAGTGGTTGAGCATATTAACAAAGTGATTGTCTTCTGGTAACACAATGCTTTCTTTGCCTTCTTGGGTTTCTATAATCACCTCGGGCTTTACGCCTGGGCCAGCTGTAAAAATTCTTGTAGCAGTAAGTTTGCCTTTTGTGCCCCATAATTCCAGGTTGTTTTGGTAAAAATGGTCAAAGCCAAACGCGATTTGTGAAGTTAGCTTGCCATTTTCTTGTTTAACAAAAGCGCTTCCCCAAATATCGACTTGTTTGTCGGCGGGAAAGGCTAAGCTTGAACTATCAACATAAATATCGTTGCCGAGAAAGATTTGGCTGATTTTTATTGGGTAGGCGCCAGCATCTAGCAACGCCCCACCACCGAGTTGTTTGTGGTATCGGATATTATCGGCATCTGGGAACGGTGGAAAGCCAAAGCTGGCACGTATATTTCTTAATTCGCCTAATTTGCCTGATTTTAATACTTGTTGGATGTACGCCATTTGTGTGTGAAAACGAAATTGGAAATTTTCAATCAACACAAGCCCTTTCGATTGTGCCAAGGTATTAAGTTCTTGTGTTTGCTCTAGGCTACAGGTCATGGATTTTTCAACTAGAACATGTAGGTTGTTATTGAGTGATTTTTTTATCCATTCATAATGCAGGCTATTCGGCAGAGGGATATAAACGGCGTCTAATGTCGCGTTAATCAGTTCGTCATAACTCTCAAAGACCTTGGTTTCAAAGTCGCTTGCGGCTTGTTTTGCTTTTTCCGGGTTACGACTGGCTATTCCGTATAATTCAAAGCTTGGTGTTTGTTTAATAGCCGGAATAACAAAGCGTCTTGCAATGCTTGCACAGCTTAGGATGCCGATTTTAATTTTGTTCATTTTCGCCTCGCGTGTAACTGATCGTGGCTATTAGGTTGCGTGCTTGAATGTTTAAATAGTTATTAAACTTTATAAAGGTATGCAGTTGATTGAGTGTCATCCAAATAAAGTTATCGGGTAATTGTTCACCGAAGGTTTCGTCTGCAATGACAATGGTGTTGCGATTTTGTTCTTTGTAAAAGCGCCCGCCTTCCTCGGATTGCAGGGTATCGAAATATATTTGCTCGGGTTTTGCATTGAGGATGTAGTCTAAAAATGGAATGGTGTTTTGGGGTGAGGCTTTGTAATCCCCTGTCAGGGTTTGCACTGTAGGGGCAAATTCAACAATATCGTGGTTGCCGCATTCGACTTTGGCTTGAACGGCAAAGTGCATTACTCCATCAATGGGTTTGCAAATAAAGGCACACAATCCCTCTTGTGCTGGCTCGACCATGGGTTGTGACCAGGTGACGACTTCACGGTTTCCGATTTCTACATCTACCCCTATGATTTTGAAGTATTTGTTATCAGGCCTGGTGATTTCGGTTTCGGTTACTTGCCAGCCGTGCATTTGCGATAAGGGGATTTGTTTCACGGTTAGATCATTAACGCTTTTGATTTGAGTCATAAAGGTAATAATTTCTTCAATCGTGTGCTGTGCTTTGTTATTGATTAGCGCAGATTGTAGGAAGCTTTGCTCTATCGATTTTCTTTGATTAAGGTAGCTAAAAAATTCAACAGTTTGTTGGTCGTAGCCGCCAAATTCAATGCCGGATACAACGGTTCTTGCATCCATGTTTACAAGATTATCGATTTGCATGAGTTTTTTTAGTTGACCAAGCGTTAGCCAGATAAAATTTGGATGAACTTCTATTTCTTGGTCTATTTTAATAATGATGTTTCGATTGCGTTTTCTTAGGAATCTTGCTCCCTGCTCGGACTGGAGTTGGTCAAGGAGTATTTGGTCTTTGCTGGCGTTTTGGAAGTATTCAAGATAAAGGGGTTTTTTGCCACCGTGTGTTTGCAGGTAGTTACTTCGTGTCGCTTGAAGCGTCGGCGAAAGTTGAACAAAGTTGACATTGCCCGGTTCAATCTTGGCTTGTACCAAAAAATGCAAAACACCGTTTATTTCTTTTACGATAAACCCTAGAAAACCTATTTCGGGTTGATTGATAATCGGTTGATCCCAGGTCGGCTGGCTTCCCCAAGTGGTTTCAACCCGAATGCCGTCGATGGTAAAAAATCGTCCGGTTTCATGTCTAAGGTTGCCAAGTTCTTCGTCAAAATACCATTTTTGTAAATTTTTAAACGGCACTTTGTTGATGGATACATTGACGATGTCGTTTTGGTGTTTGACCCAATCGACTACCGTTGTAATTTCTTTGGTTGTTAGGGCGCTTTTTAAAAAGGCGTATTGTTTATTCTTCATATACTGTCAGCTTCGTTTATCTTAGTGTTGCACTGGTAAATCGGGATGATTCCGATCTTTATCCGATAAAGTTAATTGGTCATGGGGCAGAATCCAGTCAATTTTTAATTTGTCTGAATCAAAGGCAATCCCGCGAATGTTTTCACTGGAAAAATAGTTATCCACTTTGTAGGTATAAACGGCTTGCTCACTTAACACGACAAAGCCGTGCGCAAAACCGCGTGGTATAAACAGTTGCTGTTTCTTGATCGAGTCCAATTTTACTGCAATGTGTTGAAGATAAGTCGGACTACCCTGACGAATATCTACCGTGACATCCAAAACTTCTCCCTCAATCACCCTTACCAATTTGCTTTGCTCATAGGGTGGTAATTGGTAATGCAAACCTCGCAACACGCCTTTGGTGGATTTAGATTCATTGTCTTGGCAGAAGTTGACTTTGTAATCGACGGCTTGTTCAAACTTGTCTTGTCGAAAGGTTTCCACAAAGTAACCACGATGATCGCCAAGTATTTGAGGCTCAATTAGTATGATTTCAGGTATGGACTGAGGTATAAAGTTCATTTATTTACTTCAACAAGTCAGCAAGATACTGACCATAGCTGTTTTTAGATAGGGCTTTGGCCGTTTGCATGACTTGTTCATCACTTAGCCAGCCATTGCGCCAGGCGATTTCTTCTAAACAGGCAATTTTATAGCCTTGGCGTTTCTCGATAGTTTCCACAAACATGGCCGCTTCTAACAGGCTTTCGTGGGTGCCTGTGTCGAGCCAGGCAAAACCTCGACCTAGCAATTCGACATTAAGGTCGCCCCGCTCCATATACATTTGGTTGATGGTGGTGATTTCGAGTTCACCTCGGTGGCTAGGTTTAACTTGTTTGGCAATATCAATGACATCATTGTCGTAGAAATATAGGCCGGTGACGGCAAAATTGGATTTTGGGTTTTCTGGTTTTTCTTCTAGGCTGATGGCTTTTTGGTTTTGGTCAAATTCGACCACACCAAAACGTTCGGGGTCTTTTACTTGATAACCGAATACGGTGGCTCCAGCAGGCCTGGCGGCGGCGCGCTTTAGAATCGGTGAGAAGCCTTGTCCCCAGAATATGTTATCTCCTAGCACTAAACATACGCTATCGTTGCCAATAAACTCTTCGCCAATGATAAAAGCTTGGGCAAGGCCGTCTGGGCTGGGTTGAATGGCATAGGTTAGGTTGACGCCAAAATCTTTGCCATCGCCGAGCATTCTTTGAAAACCGGCTTGGTCTTCTGGCGTGGTGATGATCATTATGTCTTGTATGCCCGCGAGCATCAACACGGATAGCGGGTAATAGATCATCGGTTTGTCGTAAACCGGTAACAACTGTTTGGATACGCCGCGTGTTATCGGGTATAAACGTGTGCCGGAACCGCCAGCGAGGATGATACCTTTCATTGTTTGCTTCCTAATCGTTCTCTTTGGTAACTGCCGTCTTGCACATGTTGGCACCAGACCTGGTTGTCGAGATACCACTGTACGGTTTTACGGATGCCCGATTCAAAGGTTTCTTGTGGTGTCCAACCGAGTTCATGTTCGATTTTGCTCGCGTCGATGGCGTAGCGCATGTCGTGTCCGGGGCGGTCAGTTACAAAGACCTTTAGGTCTTTGTAATGATTAATTTTTAATGTTGAATTTTTAATGGTTTCGTTTTGCGCAATTGGGGCAAGTTCATCGAGAATCTCACAGATTTTATCCACGACTTCGATGTTTTGTTTTTCGTTGTGGCCGCCGATATTGTAGGTTTGACCTACCTTACCGTTTGTTGCCACTAACACGAGCGCTCTAGCGTGATCTTCTACATACAACCAATCACGGATTTGATTACCTTTTCCGTACACAGGGAGTGGTTTGCCTTCTAGGGCATTAAGAATCATTAACGGGATGAGTTTTTCCGGAAAGTGATACGGACCATAGTTGTTTGAGCAATTGGTAACTAACGTTGGTAACCCATAGGTTCTTTGCCAAGCCCGCACGATGTGATCAGAGGCCGCTTTAGACGCACTATAAGGGGAGCTGGGTGCATAAGGCGTAGTTTCGGTGAATAGAGGCAATATACTTTTGTCATTTTGAGGCACAGACGAAACAACGAAGTCAGCGCGTAAGCCTGAATCTTGTCGGCCTGCCAGAGATCCTTCGCTTCGCTCAGGATGACCAAGTGTTGTTTCATCAGGATGCGGTAGATCGCCATAAACTTCGTCAGTTGAAATATGATGAAAGCGGAAGTTGGTTTTTTTGTCGCCTTCTAACTGATCCCAGTAGGCGCGAGCTTGTTCCAATAAAGTATATGTACCAACTATGTTGGTTTGGATAAACTCACCCGGACCGTCAATCGAACGATCCACATGCGATTCTGCGGCAAGGTGCATGACTAGGTCTGGTTGGTGTTCGTTAAACACCCGCTTGAGTTCAGGTGCATCGCAAATATCAACTTGTTCAAATGCATAGCGCGGGTTATCACTGACGCTTACAAGTGATTCAAGATTGCCCGCGTAGCTGAGTTTATCGACATTGACGACTGAGTAGTCAGTATCGTTAATAATGTGCCGCACCACTGCAGAGCCTATAAAACCGGCACCGCCAGTTACGAGAATTTTTTTACGATTCATTTTTATACGCAGTTCCTGCAATCTGCTCTAATTCTTTTTGCAAAAGTTCGTATTCTTCGCGTTTGCGTTGGATGAAGCTTTCGGTGAGTTCAATCCGTTCACGAATGCCTTGCGGCGTGAGCACATAACGATAACCAAGTTTATTAGGGTTTTGTGCAAAGCGTTCGGCTTTGACTAGGCCTTTATCTATAAGCGCTTTGAGCACATAGTTGGTTTTGCCGATACTGAATCCTAGCTTTTGTGCCAGCGTACGTTGGTTTGGCTCTGTGCTTATGTGTCGCAAGGTTTTTAGGCGGGTTTCTGAATCCATTTCTTTAATTTTTAATATTGAGTTTTTAATATTGAATTATTAGTCTTTTGGGTTAGAGATCCTTCGCTTCACTCAGGATGACAAACTTATTAAAAATACTTCACTACGTTTAGGATGATATGTATTAAGCACCTAGTTCTTCTATTCAAGAAGGCCGTCATCCTGTTCATTTTTTGAACCTTACGAGATTATACATAAGGAAACCAGGAAAAACATGGTTGTTTTTTGTAAATGTTTTATACACACTTCCAGTCACCAGGCCTGGTAGCTGGGAGTGTGTATGGATGCTTTAGATTGCAGCGGTTTGTAGTTTACGTTTGCGAATAGCAGAGCGAATAAGTGCTATAAACACACCCAACATACACCCTAAGACAAAGGCTACTGCCAAAATGAGTTTTAACTTATCTTTGGGCGACACCCGTTCAACGCTGGCCTGCCCGACTACCTGGGTTGGTTGAATTACATTTTCTTTTAACTTGCTAGAGGTAAATTTTTCGTGACGTTGCAAAACAAAATCTATCGCCTCTTGCAGTTTATCAGCCGAACTCTCTTTATCTATGCTTGATGTTTCGATCTCTAATACTTTGACCGACGTTCTAGGAACATTAGTTTCAGCATTAAATTGTTTACTGATGATTAGTGACAGATCCTCAGGACGTTCTATCGTATGGATCACGCCATCATGTGATGCATAGGCGCCGATTTCGATTAAAGCTTTGCCTTGAAACGTATCAGGTTTAACAGGCTGGCTAACCGTAAACACAAAAGCCAATATCGGCGCAATTAGAGTAGTGGCCAAGATTAACCACTTTTGCTGCCACAATGTTTGAAACAGCTCAAATAGGTCTATTTCATCGTCTTGGTAATTCATCGGTTGTTGGTTCTGCATTAGTATTCCTCCAAAAATTACTTATGTTTTTAATGCCATTATTTAAGGCTATTTTTGATAATAACTTCTATACCATTCGACAAATTTTGCGATACCCTCTTCGATGGTCGTAGACGGTTTAAAGCCGGTAACGGCTATCAATTCATCAACATCTGCAAATGTTACAGGTACATCCCCCGGTTGCATGGGGAGCAAGTTTTCTTTGGCTTTTTTACCGCAGGCGGTTTCAATGGCGGTGATGAAGCGCCGCAGGGTGACGGGTTGATTGTTGCCGATGTTGTAAACTTTATAGGGAGCCTTCGCCGTCGTAATGTTTAATCTTGAATTTTTAATTTTTAATTCGTCTTCAAGCGTTGGTGGACGTTCTATTACACGGGTGATGCCTTCTACTATGTCGTCTATGTAGGTGAAGTCTCTTTGCATTTCACCATTATTGAAGACGTCAATGATTTCGCCGTTTAGGATTTTTTTTGTGAAGGAGAAATACGCCATGTCTGGACGACCCATTGGGCCGTATACGGTGAAAAACCTGAGTCCTGTTGTTGGAATACCATACAGATGACTGTAGGTATGCGCCATCAATTCATTGGATTTTTTGGTGGCAGCGTATAGGCTGATTGGGTAATCAACACGGTCTTCGGTACTGAAGGGTTGTTTGATGTTCATGCCATAAACCGAGCTGGAGCTAGCATATACAAGGTGTTTGACTTTGTTGTGGCGGCAACCTTCTAGGATATTTACAAACCCCACTAAATTTGAATCGACATAAGCATGTGGGTTGTCAATGGAGTAGCGCACCCCGGCTTGGGCACCCAGGTTGACGACGATATCGAATTGGTTTTGTAGAAATAGGGTTTCGATGGACACCCTATCAGCAAGGTCAAGCCGATAGAATGTTAAATTATTAATTTTTAATGTTGAATTATGGCCTGCGGCCATTGTTTCGACTTCGTCATTTTTGAAACCTTGGGCTTTTAGGCGGTCTAGTTTTAGTTGGGGGTCGTAGTAATCGTTTAGGTTGTCTATGCCGACGATGTTGTGATTGTATTGCTTTAGGGCTTGGATTAGGTGGAAGCCGATAAAGCCTGCGGCGCCGGTCACTAAAATTTTTAGTTTTGAATCTTGAATGTTTAATTTCATAGTTGAGTTATTTCTTGTTTTTTAATTGCGTGGTTTTGATAATGCTTGTCAACAACTTAATCAGTTCGATACTTTCTTCTAATAAACTAACAACATGCTGTTCTTTGTTGTTTAGTTAACCCGTTTCAGTCAGAAGTTGTAACCAATAATTGGTCTCCCTCGCTTCTTTATTCGCAATACTAAGCTTGGCAATAAAATCCTTTTCTGATTAAGCAGCTTGAGCTTCATTTATATTGGCTCCAATGGAAGTACCTGCTCTAAGCAATTGCTTTGAAAGCACATACTCATTATGCAAACTGATAGACCTTCACAATGCGAATAGAAAAAGTAACGGACTTATCCAAAATGAGGTTTTCAGTTTTCAAACTCAGCACCTACCAACTATCATTCAAAGTTAAAAATTTAACATTGAAAATTGGGTTAGTCTTTTCCAAATAAGTCACGTGTATAGACTTTGTCTTTAACATCCATAATGTCATCTGTTAGGCGGTTGGCTATTATTACGTCGGACATTTTTTTGAACTCTTGTAGGTCTGTTATGATTTTAGAACGGAAAAACTCGGACTCTCCTTGTTCGCTCAGTACCGGTTCATAAATAACGACCTCGATACCTTTGGCCTTAATGCGCTTCATAACACCCTGGATGGCACTAGCACGGAAGTTATCACTGCCCTGCTTCATAATTAATCTATGAATACCCACAACTTTGGGATTGCGTTTAATTACCTGGTCGGCAATAAACTCTTTACGGGTTGTATTAGAGTCAACAATGGCTTTTATAAGGTTCTGCGGGACGTCACTATAGTTAGCAAGCAGTTGCTTTGTGTCTTTTGGCAGACAATAACCACCGTAACCAAAACTTGGATTATTGTAGTGATCACCAATGCGCGGATCGAGACCGACCCCTTGAATGACTTGTTTGCTACTTAAACCATGGGTTTCGCAATAGGTGTCAAGCTCGTTAAAGTAGGCGACACGAAGGGCTAAGTATGTGTTGGAAAAAAGCTTTATCGCTTCCGCTTCAGTTGAGTCCGTAAACAATACTGAAATGTCTTTTGCTGGTTTCTGAGCCCCTTCAATCAACAAATCAGCAAAGCCTTTAGCTCGCTCTGACTGCTCGCCCATGACAATACGCGATGGGTGCAAGTTATCCCAAAGCGCTTTGCCTTCGCGTAGAAACTCTGGTGAGAACAAGATATTATCGGTACTAAATTTAGTTTTAACCGATGTGGTATAACCCACCGGAACCGTTGATTTAATAATCATTATTGCTTTCGGATTAATCGCCAATACATCTTTAATTACCGCTTCGACTGATTTTGTATTGAAAGTGTTGGTTTCAGTATCGTAGTCCGTCGGGGTGGCTATGACTATAAACTCAGCGTCTTTATACGCTAGGTTTTTATCTAAGGTGGCCATCAGGTTAAGTGATTTATTAGCCAGAAAATCTTCAATTTCTGCGTCCACAATCGGTGACTTTTTATTATTAAGTAGGTCAATTTTTTCCTTAATAATGTCGAGCGCCACAACCTCATGATGTTGAGCCAACAATACGGCTAATGACAAGCCTACATACCCTGTTCCTGCTACTGCGATTTTCATTATTTACACCTTCATTCTTAAACTTGGGATAGGGTCTTCTGTCACCAATCCATATTTTTTTAGCACTGGAATATCATCAGAGGGAATAATAAAACGTTGATACTCTTGATATAAACAATCTTCATCCAACAACTTTACCCAACGACGATAATGTTGCCCCATTTTAGCATTCGGGTTTTTTAACAATTCACGACGATGTTTGATCGAGTCTTCAAAATGCGCCCATGAACGAACCGGATAATGGTAAACCCGAATACCATTTTCAACTCTTCCGGTCGCTAGATTTCCAATATGCTTCGCACGGTGATTTCCGCCACTAATTTTTATAAAACCATTCGGATTAACAATGACTTTAGCCGGAGTTTCGTTAAAGAAAATAGACACATCTTGCTCTTCAACTCTCGCCTCAACCGGATAACGCATGGGATATTTTATACGCAACTTTAACTGAGAAAAATGAAAGTCATCACGCAATGATTCTTCCGTAAGCAACATATTACTTTTTGGCACGGTTACAACCGAGTCGGCATAATTTAAATAATCTTTTAATGTTTTAGCTGAATCCTGCGGCATCCAAAATTCATCCGCATCATTACTAATCACCCAATCCGCACCTAAGTCCCGCGCTGTATGAACCAATTGCTTCATCCACAAAGCTTGCTGATAGGTTTGCGATGGCTGATCAATAATCACAACATGGTAATCTTTAGCTAACTGATTCAACAACTCACGCGTACCATCGGTTGAACCGTTGTCCATCACAATAAATGTATCCACACCCAATGCCGCGTGGGTTTTAATATTTGCGCCAATAATATCCACTTCATTGCGACACAATATAGTCATAAATAAGCGCTCATTGCCGCTTTTGACTTTTTTATAATTTTTTATGTACTTAAGCCAGTGCACTAAATAGCTCCCTATGAATCTGCAGTCAAGCGCGTTGCATTTTTTTGCTGAACTAAAAACACAAAAAAGGTCGCGAAAAATATAAAGAACACCACGCCTGAGCGTAAATGCAACCAAGCCTCAGTAAGCATTGAAATAGATGAACTGACAACAAACAGCAGTCCAATTAATGCCCAAGGAGAATTTAAATTACTATTTTGTTTAACGCGATGTTTTAAATTTTTCCCAAAAAACACCAGCAGAAAACCAAGTGTGATAACAAAAGATAACAAACCAAGAACCCCTCGGGTATAGGCCTCCTGAATAAACTGATTATGTAAGTGCGTTTTTGAAAAGGCTCTTGGCGAACCATAGATTCTTTGCATAATTGGGGCCGAGAGTTCTTGCTGTTTTTGTTCAGCATTATCAACCCCAACACCCGTTAACGGATTCTCTAAAAAGCCTTTTATACCTACTTCGTACATCACCAATCTCAACCCAACGCTTCCGCCCGTACCACTTCCACTAAGGTAATTGTTAAAATCCACAACCATTGCATCCCATCGTTTTTCAAATCGATCACCAAATTGAGTCACAATAGTCATTAAGCTAGCTGCAATAAATAACATCATTATTAAGGTTTTTTTTGTATTTTTTGGCTTATTTTGTTTAAAGTGGAGCCAATAAAATACGGCCCAGACAATTAATGCCTCAATTAGTCCTGCCCAAGCTGAACGCGTGTTCGAAAGAATTACAGCACTAAGCGCCACAAATATAGAAAAAATCAGTATTAGGGTCGTTAAACTGCCTTTTTTGATCGCCCAAATAAAACCACCTAACAACACAACTAAAAATAAATTGCTATAGATGCCAAAGCGCAATACATGAGGAGTCGCCGCCGAACCAAATCGGTGTGTAAATAACTTTGCAAAATCACCCAATAAATAAAGCTCATAACCCAGCGCAAAAATGATAGCAAACGAACCACCGATTATCCCCCACCAAATCACATCCTCCGAAGGTCGTAATTGCCAGAACATAACCCAAATATAAATAAAGACTAAAAGTGCAGTAAATCTTGCATTGACTAGATTTAACGATGACTCTCCTAACGGTAAAAACCAAACCATGGGAGCAAGGGCGAGGAAAATAAAACAGCTCACTAATACAAATAACCATTGCCAAGGCAAAATTAACGCTTCTCTTAAAGGTCTTCTATAGACCAAAATAGCTAAACCGAGTAATAGTGTAAAAATGGCTTCGAATGAAATCAGCTTCGATAGAAAAATTGACCAAAATGAAACTGAAATAATAAATATTTTAGTCAACTCACTTAGCATTGGTTTTAGGGAGTTAATAGTCATACAGTTTTTTCCATGTGCTTTATAATTTTTAGCACCTCGTCACACCACGCAATCCGCTATATATCAAAAATTTACTGTATTGCTTATAACCATTGAGAAAGTAATGAATCGAAAATGCTAAGACTGCTTCGTAAGCTGTTAAATCTTTTCTTTTTAATAACCTAAACAAAACCTTAACTGGCGGAAGTAAGTTTCGAATCAGTGAGAAAAATGAAATCCCTTCACCTCGCATTTTCTTAAGTGTAATTACACCGCCCGCAATCCGTCGTTCTTTTTTCAGTAATTCACGAATGGTCTTTAAAGAAGGATGTGTAACTTTTGCACTTGGAGCATAAACAATATTACAACCCAATTTGGTTGCTCTCTCATTCCATTCAAAATCACCACCCGACATTAATTGTTCGTTAAACAATCCAACTTTTTCAAATAATTCTTTCTTAACAAACAAATTAGCCGTTACCGCTACGCCTTTCTTCACTCGCTTAAACTGGTCAAAAACAAAGGCCTTTGAGTAAATTTCAGCTACCGTTTGCTTATTTTTAGGACTCTGCTCCAAAATTATATGCCCTGCCACCCTATCAGCTCCCTTTTCAATCACCTGTAAACCCTCTGTTAACCAATTAACATCGGGTATACAGTCAGCATCGGTAAAAACCAAAACATCACCACTTGCATGACTTATACCAGTATTACGAGCCGCGTAAGAACCAGGTTGAGCTTCTTCTATAACCATCACATTTGGTGATAAATCCATTTTTGGATTATTATCTTTTGGATTATTATTCACGACAATGACTTCAAAATCGTTTTCTGGAAACGTTTGTCTACTTAAGGCGTCCAAGCATACCGCAACCCGATTCCAATCTTTATAGGTTGGGATAATTACCGATACTTTAAGCATAGATATAGTTTCTACTTTTTTTATAGGTTCATGCTCTGACATTAATATTTCCGCCCACTAAAACCAAATAGTTTTCTTACGTTCTGCGGCCAAACAGTTGTTATATACAAAACAAGTGCATATAGAAAATCACCGCGCCAATATAGCTTAGCGGCTAAATTGAAATTTTGACAACCGCGATGAATATTCGACTTCCAATCATTTCGCAGCCAACGATTAAAATACTTTTGTAACAATAATTTTTCATCTGTTTTCAACGATAATGCCAAAGATTTAAAAACATCTTCACTCATTAAATAACCCGTTGATGGTGCTGATTTAGTGACCATATTTAACGCATCGGTATAGTATAAACTACCAATGTGGTTACTCCACGCCATTTGCTTGTGAAAACACAGCATCTTTAGCCACGCAAATAAATCCCCACCTCGTTTTACTTCTGGGTGAATAATAAACAGCTCACTCAGCAATGGAGATGATCTTTTTACACATGCCACACTAGTGTGAATTGGCCGAGAACCATGCAATCCTTTCTGTAAATATTCCGAAAGTGTAACCAAATGAGAAGCAGCATTTGGGTGCTGTCGGCTATATTTATCGATTGAGCTTTTTTTAGCACTTCTCGACTCCCAACCCGCTCCCAACATCATTGCACCAGGAAATTTCTGACTTAACGCATGCATTTTTTCTAAATGACAAGGTAACCACTCATCATCTGCATCTAAAAACGCAATCCACTCACCCTGAGCCTTTTCAATTCCTAAGTTACGTGCCGCATAACCTCCCGGCCCTGGTTGATTTCGATAAAACACCTTAATGCGGGGGTCTTGAAACTTTTCAACTTCAGTATTGCTATTATCCGTTGAGGGGTCACAAACTACGATGACTTCAAAATCGTCAAATTTCTGCGAAAAAACGGAATTAAGCGCCCTAGCAATATGAGGCCCTTTGTTATAAACAGGGATTACAATCGAAAAAAACATATTTATTCAACCTGACTAAAAAATTGAATTACACTACTTATAACTCTTGCAGACTCAAAACCTTGCATCCCGAAATACATCGGCAATCTAACTAATCGCTCACTGTCATTAGTTGTAAAACGGTCTCGACCATTAAATAGGCCAAACTTTATACCCGCAGGAGCCGAATGGAGTGGAATGTAGTGGAATACCGCCATTATATCCTTGGCTTTTAGGTAGTCGATAAAGGCTGTGCGCTGTTCCAGGTCTTTTAACTTTAGATAATACATATGCGCATTATGCTGACAATATTCTGCAATGATTGGTAAATCCACAAGGCTTGCTTGCTGTAGTGGCTTAAAAGCTTCGTGGTATGCATTCCACGTCGCCAAACGATTTTGGTTAATTTCATTGGCCTTTTCTAATTGCCCCCAAAGATAAGCGGCTTGTAACTCACTAGGCAGATAACTACTTCCTAGGTCCACCCAGGTATATTTGTCTACCTGCCCTCTAAAAAATTGGCTACGGTTAGTACCTTTTTCACGAATCACTTCGGAGCGTTGTAAAAAACGTTCATCGTTAATTAATAACAACCCGCCCTCACCGCCGCTGGTGTAGTTTTTGGTTTCGTGAAAACTAAACACCCCCAGATGTCCAATCGTTCCCAGTGGCTTACCTTTGTATTGGCTCATCATGCCCTGTGCAGCATCTTCCACCACAAACAACTCATGACGATTAGCGATGCTCATAATTGTATCCATTTCGCACCCCACACCTGCATAATGTACAGGCACAATCGCTTTGGTTTTGTTAGTAATCGCGGCTTCAATTTTGGTTTCATCGATATTCAGGGTATCGGGGCGAATATCCACAAACGTAATCTTTGCGCCACGCAATACAAATGCATTGGCAGTACTGACAAAGGTATAGCTGGGCATAATGACTTCATCGCCCGGCTGAATATCAATCAAAATCGCTGCCATTTCCAACGCCGCTGTGCAAGAAGGGGTAAGCAAGGTTTTGGGGCAACCCAACTTTTCTTCAAACCAGGCCTGACACTTTTTACCAAAAAATCCATCTCCCGAAATTTTATTGCTCTGCATCGCCTGTAAAACATATTGCTGCTCATTACCGGTTAAAGGCGGCTTATTAAATGGAATCATGTTCACTCTCTAAATACTTCTTCTCTAATTCAAGCAAATCTTTTTTACGGTCTTTAATTTTCTTAGCTGGTGAACCTACATAAATTGACCAAACTTCTGTTGATTTTAAAACTAATGAATTTGCACCAATTGAACCACCATCCCCAACTTCAACACCCGGCATAATTATTGATCCGGCACCAATGATGGAGTGTTTACCAATTTTTACCGGCAACATAATTTCATTTTTAAAATCTTTTGGAATTGTCGAGTTTGTCATCGTCACACCAGAGTAATCATCTGATTGAGTAAAAATTTTAACTCCATAAGCTAGCGCCACAAAATCCTCTATAACTAAACCAAGCTCTCCACCAGCAACTAAACATTGAGGTGTTATATGCACATTTCGTCCAATTTTTATATTGCCTGAAATAACGCAAAAATCATCAATTCGTGAATAGTCACCAATTTCTATTTGGTCGGCATTATAAATGCTGGCCCGATCACTGATTTTGACATTTTTTCCCAGCGATTTAAAACCCAGGTCAGCCAATTGTAATTCTGTTAAATATGCCATTAGTTAAATAATTCGTGTAATTGAACAATATAATTTTCATATGAAAAAAATTGTTTGACGGTTTCTTTATTTCTATCTAGTATTGATTGATCAAACTGGCTAATTTCAAAATATTCGATGTCATAAACGACAATGTCATGGCTTTTAAAAAACTCCCACTGAGTAACATCACTGCGCATAAACACTTTCTTTCCCAAGCCCAACAACGTAATAGTATTACCCATCGCCTGTTGTCGTTTATGGTTAAATATAGCTATATCAATTTTGCCAAGGACATCAAGATATTGATTAAACGGCATGTGTTCAATGAATGCATCGAACTTATCACCAAAGCGCTGTTTTCCTTGTTCAATAATCGTTTTCGCATAATCTGGATTGCCGTAAGTCAAAGGCGCATAGATTTTTATATCTTGAGCTTTAAAGGCTTCAAGTTTATCAAACACATCTAAATGGTTATTGCTCGGGTCGGCAGAGTTACCAACCAAAATATTGATGCCTGTGTGTTGTTTTTTCGGTACATCATATTCTTTATAAAGGTTACTGGGATACATAAAGCATTCATGGTATTGCCCTTTTGTACCATACCATTGTTGGGCCAGCTCATAATCGCCTTTGATATAGGTAACCAAATGCCCCATATTTTTAATCACAGGCCGACGAAAAAACTCTTTAAACTTTGAGGAAAAGTTTGTATTCCTTTTTTGATATCGATATAAATCTAATCCAAGTATTACCCAATAAGTTTTTTTTAAAATCCAGGGCATTAACCACAGCAATTTCACTAAATCATTACTAACCAAACCATGCACAATAATTTTATCGGCCTTCACCATTGCACGAACTAAATTGAACATCACGACTAGATTAAACCATGATAAATCATGTTCAATATAAACACGTGACCTAGTTTTTATAGAATACTTTTCTTTTTTTCCAAAAAAACGGTACTCATGCTGAGATATGTCAAAATCATCCTCAACAACATTAATAAAATCTGAAATAAACTTATCTAAGTGACCAATATGTAAAATCTTACTACCCACTTTATAGCCTTATATTAAATTTGAAACATGTATAAGTTAAATAAAATACTGTCATTTACCTTCAACGATCTCTTTCAAATATTGCCCATAGGTATTTTTGGATAAAGCTCTAGCGGTTTGCATAACTTGTTCATTACTTAACCACCCATTGCGCCAGGCGATTTCTTCTAAACAGGCAATTTTATAGCCTTGGCGTTTCTCGATAGTTTCCACAAACATAGCCGCTTCTAACAGGCTTTCGTGGGTGCCTGTGTCGAGCCAGGCAAAACCTCGACCTAGCAATTCGACATTAAGGTCGCCCCGCTCCATATACATTTGGTTGATGGTGGTGATTTCGAGTTCACCTCGGTGGCTAGGTTTAACTTGTTTGGCAATATCAATGACATCATTGTCGTAGAAATATAGGCCGGTGACGGCAAAATTGGATTTTGGGTTTTCTGGTTTTTCTTCTAGGCTGATGGCTTTTTGGTTTTGGTCAAATTCGACCACACCAAAACGTTCGGGGTCTTTTACTTGATAACCGAATACGGTGGCTCCAGCAGGCCTGGCGGCGGCGCGCTTTAGAATCGGTGAGAAGCCTTGTCCCCAGAATATGTTATCTCCTAGCACTAAACATACGCTATCGTTGCCAATAAACTCTTCGCCAATGATAAAAGCTTGGGCAAGGCCGTCTGGGCTGGGTTGAATGGCATAGGTTAGGTTGACGCCAAAATCTTTGCCATCGCCGAGCATTCTTTGAAAACCGGCTTGGTCTTCTGGCGTGGTGATGATCATTATGTCTTGTATGCCCGCGAGCATCAACACGGATAGCGGGTAATAGATCATCGGTTTGTCGTAAACCGGTAACAACTGTTTGGATACGCCGCGTGTTATCGGGTATAAACGTGTGCCGGAACCGCCAGCGAGGATGATACCTTTCATTGTTTGCTTCCTAATCGTTCTCTTTGGTAACTGCCGTCTTGCACATGTTGGCACCAGACCTGGTTGTCGAGATACCACTGTACGGTTTTACGGATGCCCGATTCAAAGGTTTCTTGTGGTGTCCAACCGAGTTCATGTTCGATTTTGCTCGCGTCGATGGCGTAGCGCATGTCGTGTCCGGGGCGGTCAGTTACAAAGACCTTTAGGTCTTTGTAATGATTAATTTTTAATGTTGAATTTTTAATGGTTTCGTTTTGCGCAATTGGGGCAAGTTCATCGAGAATCTCACAGATTTTATCCACGACTTCGATGTTTTGTTTTTCGTTGTGGCCGCCGATATTGTAGGTTTGACCTACCTTACCGTTTGTTGCCACTAACACGAGCGCTCTAGCGTGATCTTCTACATACAACCAATCACGGATTTGATTACCTTTTCCGTACACAGGGAGTGGTTTGCCTTCTAGGGCATTAAGAATCATTAACGGGATGAGTTTTTCCGGAAAGTGATACGGACCATAGTTGTTTGAGCAATTGGTAACTAACGTTGGTAACCCATAGGTTCTTTGCCAAGCCCGCACGAGGTGATCAGAGGCCGCTTTAGACGCACTATAGGGGGAGCTGGGTGCATAAGGCGTAGTTTCGGTGAATAGAGGCAATATTAAATTTTGAATGTTTAATTTTGAATTATGGGCATCTGTTGGAGATCCTTCGCTTTGTTCAGGATGACCAAGTGTTGTTTCATCAGGATGCGGTAGATCGCCATAAACTTCGTCAGTTGAAATATGATGAAAGCGGAAGTTGGTTTTTTTGTCGCCTTCTAACTGATCCCAGTAGGCGCGAGCTTGTTCCAATAAAGTATATGTACCAACTATGTTGGTTTGGATAAACTCACCCGGACCGTCAATCGAACGATCCACATGCGATTCTGCGGCAAGGTGCATGACTAGGTCTGGTTGGTGTTCGTTAAACACCCGCTTGAGTTCAGGTGCATCGCAAATATCAACTTGTTCAAATGCATAGCGCGGGTTATCACTGACGCTTACAAGTGACTCAAGATTGCCCGCATAGCTGAGTTTATCGACATTGACGACTGAGTCGTCAGTATCGTTAATAATGTGCCGCACCACTGCAGAGCCTATAAAACCGGCACCGCCAGTTACGAGAATCTTGAACATTTAAGCCTCTATTTTCGCTTTTATCGTACTGTTTTTAATCAAAAAAACAACGATAATTAACTGGAATACAAAGGTCGGAAGACCGATCACTTCTCGCAACCATTCATATTCGCCTTGCATTCTACCCGTCAGCGGATAAACCAATCCGGCCATGACTCCGAACCACAAGGCAAATAAAACCACAGCATAGAACGCTTTACGATTAGGTGTATCAGATTGAAACTCTAACAATACCCAAAAAAGAAATACCGCGAAATAGGAAATGTAGAATTGGAAATTACCGACTTTGTAAAACATGAACAAAAAAGTAAAGCCTAACAATAACGCAGTATGAACAGCAAACCGGCCTTTTAATAGCTGGTAAAAGACATATCCCATAGAAACTAAAATAAATAAATTGCCTAATAAGATAACGATCTCTGCAGTAACTTGACCAAAAGGAAAATAGCTATTGAATACAAACGCCATCAACGAGAACATTGCAGGATCTCGGCCGTTTGCTTTACCAAAGGGGTAAAAAACTGAGCTCCCCCAAATCAGATACGCGACTAAATATACAGAGACCACTACACCCAAAAATAACAATACATTGTTTTTAATTGTTCGCTTTTCTCGCGTTAAAAACGGCAATAAGAATAATGGATAAAGCTTGGTGACGAAGGCAATGGCCAATAAGCTAACCCCCTGCTTCATCTTTTGCGGAGCTTGGGTTGCCAATATCAACCCCCAAAACATCAAAAGCGCAACAAATGCATCGTTAAAGCCGTAGGCAAGCATTCCGACTAAGAATAGCGGGTTTAGAAACCAAATAAAAAACAACAAGCCTATTTCAAACCGCTGCATATTCGACTTTTCAATCAACTTATATAGGGTATACCAACCAATAAACAGCCAGCTGGCGATAAAAATGAGTTTAGGCCCTTGAATATTAATGGCATAAATAAAAGCGAACAGATTATGGGCTGGGCCGTAGGCGTTGGCACCATGAATTCGTGCCCAAGGATCACCACCGGATAGAACAAGATCCCAGTGTTTGAAATAACCTAAATAATCATGGGTTGGGGCTATGTAATACCCGATGATGAACATCACTAGTGAAACGAGCGATGCAAAAATTAAAAATGACTTTTTTGAAGCTGATGTCATCATCCATTCCTTTGGAATTGTAGCTTTAGGCCGCTATTTAGCTCTTAAATCTTATCTAAGTTATAGATCAAAATTAAAACCCTCAAAAACTGTGATGCCATGTTCTTCGAACATCGGCACAAATCTTTGCTGGAACTCGTCTTGTTTATTCAATACGGCTATAGGTTTTAAGTCTTCACGCAACCATTTCGTAGTCAGAAGCACGGTTCCTACATCACCAATCACCTTGGCGCCGTTAGGCAATAACGGAAGTACAAACTCAAATGCTAATGCCGTTGGAATGACACTTACCAAATCGGATTGCGCTAAGCCCAGTGCGTCTTCACCTTGTTGACGCGGGTGGTATTTTAACGCAATGCGTTTGCCTTGCGCAGTTAATTGCTCAACAAACGCATGGATGCGCGATGCGTAATCCTTCATTTTTAGCTGATTATTCGGGTGCGGGATAATAATTACAACATCAACAGAAGCGAGAACTTGTCCATCAAAATCAAATTGATCCGTAACCAATCGACTAAATTCTTGAGTCACTGAGCCTGAGATCCATTTAGACTGCAATCTATCCATCGTTTTATTTTTCAATAATGGGTGAGCTTGCTCCGGCTGGAACAACCAGGCCTGGTTAATCCAGTGAGAAGCGCCCACGGTTTTCGGTTCATCCCACCAAAAACCATAAGTAAGCTTTTTCAACCAACGATTAATACTATCTTTAATAGGATGGTATGGACGACCCGCATAAGAGTACAGACCGTCATCTAAATACCAACCTTGAGTAGTTGATTGATGCCTTGTTAACTGGTGCATAGCGTATTGAAATTCGATTCGTCGGTCACTGCCTACTGCAATCACATCGGGCTGGAAAAGCTTTAAACCTTGGCGGATCACGCCAAAGTTAGCTTTACGCTCTAAGAGCTTGCCCCGCCCTTTTGCTTTTCCTGGCAAAACTTTTATTTTCTTAAACGGACTATGCGGCCAGTTTTGTAGAGCTTGTAAATAAGGGTTATCATCCAGCTGCTTTTGGTCAATCAACCAAAGCTCAGCTTGATCAGTTTCGCGTCGCGAATTTGCTAGCGCCGCGCAGACCAGCACATTGAGTGGCGTGGAGGGCATATAAAGAACTTTAGCCATGGTCAATGCCTTGCGCTGTGAGTGTTTGCAAAACATCGTCTACCGATAAACCCTGTAAGGATTGCTGAGCTTGACCAGATTTAAATTTTTTAATGTAATTGGGCGCCAAGGGTGAGCATAAGTGCACTACTTTTTGACCAAGCGCACCGACCAATCTGGGGTCTGTAACGCGATACAACACCACCATGGGTACATCTAAGGCGGCGGCCACATGAGATAAGCCTGTATCCACCGAAACGACAGCTTGGGCGTGTTTAAGTAAGCGTGCCATATCCGTCAGTTTGAGTTGTTGATCCGGGCACCAGGCCTGGCGGTTGCCGGCTAATCGCTCTGAGCGTGCTTTTTCTTCCAGATTGCCCCAGGGCAATACAACCTTCAGGCCTTGTTGGTTCAGTTTACTAATGAGCTCTTGCCAGTGCTCTTCCGGCCAGTATTTAGTTTCCCAAGTAGTTGCATGCAAACACACTACATAAGCTTGTTGTTTCAGCTCTGTAAGTGATGACCAGGCCTGGTGAGTTAGCCCATAGTCTATCGGTGTACTTGGAACAGGATAGTCTAACGCTTTAGCGAATAATTCTCGCAGACGACTAATCGCATGCTGATCTTTAGCGACGTGAATTTTGCGGTCATAAAATAAACTGGCGAGTTTTTCTCGGGCAGATGGCCAATCTAACCCCACCTTAGGTGCGTCAATTTGTCGAGCTACCCAAACGCTTTTTAACAAACCTTGCGCATCTAATACCATGTCGTACTTTTGTTCATTCAACCGCGCAAAAAAATCAATTTTTTGTTGGCGCGTTTGCTGGGAAAACGGTTGTTTACGCCAACGTCGCAAAGCAATCGGCAACACTCGCTCCACCAGTGGATGCCAAGCCGGGATTTCAGCAAACGCCTCTTCCACCACCCAATCGACCACCAGACCTGGTTTAGCCTGCATTAAATCGGTTAAGGCTGGGAATGTATGAAACACATCCCCCATTGACGACATTTTGATGATGAGAATTCGCACGGGCTTTATTTAGTAAAATCTAAAAAGTGTTTATTTTCTGTCAACCAGCTTAGATACTTTTCAACCCCTTGCGCTACTGTGTGGAACTTTTCAGCATAACCCGCTTGGCGTAAACGACTGTTATCCGCTTGGGTAAAGCTTTGATAGGCGCCTTTTAGATGATCCGGGAACGGAATATACTCAATCTCGCCTTTTGCATGAAATTTAATAACGGCTTCGGCAATATGTTTAAACGGTTCGGCCGCGGCGGGACCTAGGTTAAAAATACCGGACTTATCTGGATGCTGCATAAACCAAAGATTGACTTTAACCACGTCTTCGATATACACAAAATCGCGCGTTTGCATACCGGCTTCATAACCGTCATAAGCACCAAATAGTTTGAGTTTATCGCCACGAAGGATTTGGTTATGCAACTTAAACGCGACACTCGCCATATCGCCCTTATGCTGCTCGCGTGGGCCATAGACGTTAAAATAACGAAACCCAACAACCTGACTCTTGGCTTTCGGCAAAATGCTGCGAACATATTGGTCAAACTGAAACTTTGAGTAACCATACACGTTTAAAGGCTTTTCGTATTGGCGCTCTTCAATAAACACAGGGCCATCGCCATAAGTGGCGGCCGACGAGGCATACAAAAACGGAATATTCTTGTTGAGACAAAAATGCAGTAGGTCTTTGGAGTATTCGTAATTATTGTCCATGACATATTTGCCATCCCACTCCGTGGTGGCCGAACACGCGCCTTCATGAAACACACAATCAATATCCGGCAAGCCTTCTTCGGCAAAAATACGCGCTTGAAAATCTTCTTTGTCTAGATAGTCTGCAATATCGCAATCGGCTATATTGATAAACTTTTTACCGTTTTTTAAATTATCCACCACCAAAATGTCGGTGCGACCTTGTGCATTAAGGGCCTTGACGATATTACTGCCTATAAATCCTGCTCCACCGGTTACGACGATCACAACTTTCTCCAACTTGTTATTTACTAAGTATTAATTTTCTATTCTGCCAAACTCTTAGGCATTTAAGTAACTCGCAAACTTTGATATTAAAAAACCACACCAAACTATAATCGCGACAGCAAAACTTAAAAAAACCGCCGCTGATGCTTGGTCTTTTGCTCGACCGGATAGTGGATGATAATCTTCACTGATCCGATCCACCACCGTTTCTATACTCGAATTTAACAACTCAACTATCAATACAATAAATAGTACGCTAATTAAAATTGTTTGCTCAAAGGCCGTTTCACCAAGCCAGAGTGCCAATGGCATCATAATCAAAACCAGGATCACTTCTTGACGAAACGCCGCTTCTTCACGCCATGTGGCTGCAAAACCTTTCCATGAATAAAGGCCGGCATAAACAATTCGTTTTAAACCAGTGTGGGGCGACTTCATCGAATAAGATCCTCATAAGCCTGCCCGTAAATTATACGCTGTTTAGGCTTGTAGTCTAAACTGCATAAAGATCGAGCTGGATCATAAAGCTCCGTATTTACCTGGGTTAGACAAATGGTTAAGTGGAATAATTCATCAAGCATAAACGGACTACCTGTACTTTTTTGTAGATGACGATCAACCTGTGGAAACTCAGCTTGATAAGCTTGGTTACGCCAAAAAATCAATGGGATATCCACCATATTATGTGTGACCCCATCTGGCCCATGCCCCTTAAAGTCCCTGACATCAAACACCTCTTCACCGTGATCGGCAAAGAACAATAACCCCGAAACACCTTCAAGTTGGTCAAGTTTATCGACCCAACTTCCTAGCAAGCTATCCGTGTAATGCACAGAGTTATCGTAATTATTGATATCACTTATCTGACCGCCAGACAGATCATCGGTATAAGCTTTAATTCCTTTTTCATCTTTAAAAATTTCATGTTCCTCTATGGGGTAACGACTCTCATAATGAAGGTGACTGCCCATCATATGCACAAATATCACCTTGTGCTTGGCATCAGACGCTAAGGCCTTTTCATAATAGGGTGTCATATAACCATCGTAACGATAGTTTTCTACACCATAAAAATCATGACTAATAAAGTGCTCGTGATCTGAAAGCGATGCAATGGCTGAGGTTGGGTAACGCAACGGCTGTTGGTTTGAAATCCACCAGGTTTCAAAACCGGCTCGTTTAAATACCTCCATTAAACTCATGGCCGAATGGGTTTGCTCAAGTTTATTACTCGCTACCTGAGTCAAACTGACACTTAATGAAGGTCGCGTTTGTGCAAATGCAGATACGGCATCCGTAAAGACAATGCTTTGTGGTGCCAGCCTGGTTAAGTTAGGTGTGGTATTGCGTTCATAACCATACAACGACATGTGATTTCTGTTCAGCGATTCACCAATTACCACCACATAGGTTTGAGGGGTTTCTGATCGTTTTTCAGAAACAAACGTGCTCTCCTCGTAAAGCTTCTTTCTAAGTAAAGTCACTTCCTCTAAGGATTCACGTCCACCGGAGTAATCCAGTGCCACGCCAACAAAGCCGGGAATCACGTCAAAGTAGCGGCCGCGATCATTTATTTGCTGGACGGCGAATACCAGCATGACAACGCCTATTAAAACTAAGAATTTCTGATATTTCGTGATAGCGGATTGAAAAACGACCTGGCGTAAAGAGACATAGGAGAGAATGACATAAGCTAAAAACAACAATGTGTTTTCAAGGCTTATGTAGGCCATGAGAAACTCCCAACTCTCTGATGAGTCAGTATAAATTAACGCCTCTAACGAAGCACTTTGAAAAACCCCACCAAAGGTCACGGCATATAAAACATCTAACGCTCCGGACACAACAAATGCAATTAATATGGCAAGAAAAAACTTTTGCAAAATAGTATGGCGAAATATATACGCCATCCCACCAATGAGAAGCAACCAACCGATCCTTGCATTAACTTCCGACTCTCGAATAAAGTCGACATAGCCGTACATAACCGCTAAAGGAAAAAACAATATAAAAAAGGTCGCCCACCAGTGTGACGCAAGAAATTTAGACATAAAATTGTTCCACAGATTTATTGATACACTGAGTCAAAAACAGCATTCTAACATTTCCTCTAACTTATCCTTTAAAAAAGGTAAAATAGCGTCATTTTGTAGGGTCATATTTTCGAATGGACAGGTTAAACACCCGCTGGGGAAGACTAAAAGCTTATTTAGACGCATGGTTTGTCGATCATGAAATTTTACGCATGATTTATCGGAACTTTTACGCCTTATCTGACCAAGCCTTTCGTAGCAATCATCCCTCTGCCGCTTTTATCGCTAAGCTTCAAAAAAAACACGGCCTAAAAACCATTATCAGTTTACGTCGAGCCGACCAATCTGGGCCCTATTTATTAGAGAAAGAGGCTTGTGATCGACTAGGTATAACCTTAATAAATCATCCTATGTCATCAAGAAGTTTACCCGACGTAGATAAAGTATTAGCGGCTAAACAGATTTTAGAAACCGCCCAATACCCGATTTTAATCCATTGTAAATCAGGCGCAGACCGCGCCGGATTATTGAGTGTTTTTTACAAACACTTTATTGAAAAAGAACCACTTGAGCTAGCGGTAAAACAATTGAGCATGAAATACGGGCATTTTCGCTGGGCGGACACAGGCAAACTAGATTTCTTCTTTGATAGTTTTTTCGCCTACCAAGCCATCCATCCTGAAATCGATTTTTTAACTTGGCTACAAACGGTCTATGATAAACCCAGGTTGAATGCACAATTTAAAAGTGCCGGCTGGGCCAACATTGTGGTCAATAAAATTCTAAAGCGTGAATAAATCCACCTAAAACTAAAAAGGCAACGCTCCAACTTATATGTTTGATAAACACACCCTCACTCTCTACCGTCGGTTATTAGGCTACATCAAGTCTTATAAAGGCATGATTGCGCTTACATTATTTATGTTGGTAACCATTGCAGCCATGGAACCAGCGACTGCCGCTATTTTAAAAGACCTGGTGGATCGAAGCTTGATTGAAAAAGACCCAGATAGTTTTTTAATTTTGCCGTTAATGCTTGCTGGGGTATTTATTGTTAAGGGTGTCGCTGAATACTTCAGTAAAGTGGCGAGCCAATGGATTGCGCAAAAAGCGATTCTGCAAATTCGAGCTGATATGCATCGCAAAATGCAGTTTTTGCCATTACCGATCTTTCAACAGTATTCGACTGGTACCTTAATGTCGAAGATTACCTATGATGTTGCCCAAACCAGTAACGCCCTATCCGAGGCCTGGATTGTGATTATTCGTGATTCTTTGATTGTGTTAGCTCTATTCGGCTACATGCTTTATATTTCTTGGGAGTTGACTTTACTGATGCTGCTAGTTGGCCCAGTCGTGGCCTGGATTATTAATAAAGCCAGTAAGTTGATGCGCCAGTCAAGTAAACACATGCAAAGTAACATGGGTCAACTCACCCACCAGCTAGAAGAAGGCCTAGTTGGCCATCGTGATATTAAAATGTATGGCGCTGAAAGTTATGAACAAGCCCGTTTCCACTACACGGCCAACGAACTGTTTAAACACACCCTTCGGGTTACAAAAGTAGCGGCGTTAAATGTGCCCTTGGTACAAGTTTTAGCCGCCCTCGCCCTATCTGGTGTGATTTACATCGCGATGCAACTATCCGCGCAAGATGCTTTTACGCCCGGTGAACTCTTGTCCTACATTACCGCGATGGCGTTAACTTTTGAGCCAATTCGTCGATTGACCAATGTGAACCTTGTGATACAAAAAGGTATGGCGGCTTCTGAAAGTATTTTTGAGATGCTGGATCAGCCAGAAGAAGCCAACCCAGGGCAACTACGCCCCGCTATTCAAGGTAAAATTGAATTTAAAAATGTCAACTTTCAATATCTCAATAGTGATAATTTGGCATTAAAAAACTTCAGTTTAGATTTTCCGCCCTACAAAACTACCGCTTTAGTCGGCCAATCTGGCAGCGGAAAAACCACCTTGGTCAATTTGATCGCACGCTTTTATTTACCCAGCGATGGTGAGATTTTATTAGATGACACGCCTTTAAACGCGTTTGATCTGAACTATCTGCGCCAACAAATTGCATTTGTTAGCCAGAACGTAGTGTTGTTTAATGACTCGGTGCGCGCCAATATTGCTTATGGTCATACTGAATATGATGAACAAGCCATCATTCAGGCCGCTAAAGATGCGCATGCCTGGGAGTTTATTGAAAAGCTACCACAAGGTTTGGATACAACCATTGGGGATAATGGCGCGCTTTTATCCGGTGGACAACGCCAGCGTTTGGCGATTGCACGTGCCTTTTTGAAAAATGCGCCGATTCTAATTCTAGATGAGGCCACCTCAGCCTTGGATAATCAAAGCGAAACCATGATTCAGATTGCGATGGATAAATTACGTCGTGATCGAACCGTGATCATCATCGCTCACCGTTTAAGCACGATTGAAAATGCGGATCAGATCGTAGTAATGGAGCACGGCGAACTCAAAGAATTAGGAAGCCATCAACAACTGTTAGCCCTTAACGGAATGTATGCCGGCTTATATCAACAAGGTGCACTTGAGGAAACAACGCATGTCTCAAGCCATTCAATTTAAGAAACAATTTTTATGCCCTCGTTATTGGGGAATTTGGTTGGGTGTCGGTTTGCTACGCCTGCTGAGTTTTCTGCCCTACCAAACTAAATTTTCCCTAGGTCCGGCTTTAGGGCGTGTCATGTATTGGCTATCCGGCGGACGACGCAAACTAGCACGGCAGAATATCCGCTTAGCGTTTCCTAATCATTCCGATACTCAGACTGAACAATTGCTAAAAGATCATTTTGCATCTTTAGGCATCAGCTTAATGGAAACTGCGATTGTTTGGTGGGGGGACTATCGTAAGCATCCCAATAAGGGATTTGAGCGCAACCTAGTGCATTATGAAGGCATAGAGAACCTTAAGAAAGCTCAAGCCCGTGGCAAAGGTGTACTGATCCTTGCCCCGCACTTTACCACGCTCGAAATGACAGGATTGTTTGTGTCATTTCTAACTCACTTTAACGCGATTTATCGGCCACATGATAATCCACTGATGGACTATTTGATTGCTAAAGGCCGCTCAATCCCATTGGCTGATGGACGTTGCGCGCATCCAATTGCGAATCACAACACTCGTAGCATGTTAAAGGTTTTGCGCAAAGGTGAAAGCATGGTAATCCTGCCCGACCAGCGTTATCGAGCACGAGGTCATGTAAAAGTACCGTTTTTTGGTCACATGACGCGTAGTAACCCAGCCACCTCAAAAATTGCCAAACTAACCAATTGTGCAGTTGTGCCTTGCTTAACCGAACGCACAACAGATAACCGCTACATAGTGACGTTTTTACCAGCACTGGAAAATTTTCCATCCGATAGTGCCGAACAAGATACCTTACGTTTACACGCGATTTATGAGCAGGCTATTAAGAACAACCCAACCCAGTATTTATGGGTTCACAATCGCTGGGATTTAAAGTTAAACAGAAAAGGTGAGATTATTTCACGCAAACCTTAAATAATTCTAAAACTCAGTTCATAAAAAAACCGTCACTTGGACGGTTTTTTTATGATTCAAACTCAGTCTACTAAGGTAGATTTCCTTCCAGCTTTATATCATCAGCATTTTTTTCTAGCGTCTTAGGACCAATACCTTTTACTTTTCCAAGATCCTCTAGACTTCCAAAATTACCGTGTTGTTCACGGTATTCAACAATCGCTTGGGCTTTCACCATGCCAACACCGTTCAGTGAACTGGCAATTTTTTGCGCGTCCGCTTGGTTAACATTAACGGGTGCCGCCCAAACACTGATCGAAAACACCAGACCAGCTAAACCCAATAACAACTTACTGATTTGTTTATTCTTCATCCTACCGCTCCTTATATTATTGATTAGCCTTAAAAACTCGTTAAAAGTCTAAGACTTAGCCAAACTAAAAAACAGCACTCATGAAAAGTACGAAGTCGGTATGAATTCAAAAGAGATGGTAAATAGTTTACTATTTAATTGATCTCGATCAATTTTTGAAGGGAGGAACGACTAAAATAAATGAAAGTTTGAACGGAAAGATGACTTCCGCTCAAACAATATGATAGCTAAACTCTATATAAAAAGCGCGCGTTTAGTCGTAATGCGTGCTGTAGCGCTTTTGCTCTGTCTTATCAGGCACTTCAAAGCCTTGTTCAACCGCTTTTTCTTTACAATAAGCCACCGCGAAATCAAGCAACTCACCCACGGCGCGGTGACGGAACTTGTGCTTCTGACGCACATGTGAGAACGGACGGCGTAATGGTGGATTCAATGGCAACGCTTTTAGGGTGCCGAGCTTCAGCTCTTTCATCAAAGTCGTACGTGACACAATGGCCAGACCAACATCGGCTTCAACCGCCATTTTGACCGATTCAGGTGCACCTAACTCCATCACGATATTAAAGTCGCTCATGCTCAAACCTTGTTCGCGTACGTAACTGTCAATCACAGAACGCGAACCCGAACCTTCTTCACGGTTAATAAAGGGATACTTACGTACATCTTCAATTGTCACTTCGGTGCGTTTTGCCAACGGGTGATCCATTGGGCAAATGACTTGCATTTCGTCAATGCGGCAGACTTCCACTTCTAGGTTTTTATTGTTTACTGGCGCTTCGACCAATCCCAGGTCAATCATATTGTTTTCAACCATCGATACAATTGCATCGGTGTTACCAACCTGTAGACGAATATTGACGTCTTTAAACTGTTTTTTAAACGCACCCAATAAACAAGGCAACATGTATTCCGCAATCGTCGTACTCGCGCCAATTACCAAACTTCCTGAAACCTCACCGGTTAGGTCACGCACCTGCGAGTTCATTTTTTCACACAGCTCTAAAATATTGTCTGAAAACTCGTACACCACGCGACCAGCGTCAGTCAGCGTAATTTTGTTGTGCGTTCGGTCAAATAAGCGTGTATTAAAGAAATCTTCGAGTTGTTTAACCTGAAAAGTGACCGCAGGCTGAGTCATGTGCAAAGTTTCTGCCGCTTTGGTGAAACTCATGACTTTGGCTACAGTATGAAACACTTGGAGACGTCTATCGGCCATTGCGTTTGCCCTTACTATTAGATAGGTTTTTCATAAAATATATTGATCGTAGGAATATAGGCGTTAATGACAAAAATGTCAAAGTAAACTTAGTTTTTAGCTATTACCAAGCCTCAGTGTCTTCTTTATACCACCCGCTTTATACAAGACTTGCGACACCATGCCACCGCTTAAATTGAACCAACTTATTAATGTGACTTTTTAGCCAGGTTTGGTAATGGGTCACGGCCATATAAAGCCTGTTGGATTAACCAATTTTTTAAAGGTTTCGCTACATTGGCTAAAGGCAATAAACGTTGGCGTAATTGATCTTTCATTCCGTGATCCGATTTAAACAACCAATCAAAGCCTTCCATTGCGCGTTGTACAATCAGGTTATCTCCTTTGCGCCAACGTTCGTAACGACGTAGCACAGCTTGGTCACCTAAGTACTCGCCCGCTCGCTTGGCCTGCAACAGCACATCTACCAAGGTTGCGGCATCCAACAAGCCCAAATTCACGCCTTGACCGGCTTGTGGATGAATCGTGTGTGCTGCATCTCCCACCAAGGCTAGATTCGGCTTAACATACTGTTGTGCATGACGACGCGTGAGCGGAAACGCGGCACGTGTCCAGGTTTGAGTTATTTCGCCTAAACGCCCATCTGAGGCTTTAAACAACTCAGCACGATAATCTTCTTCAGATAAATCCAGCGCCCATTGCATTTTTTCGACTGGCAGATACCAAGCAATCGAGCTGACATTGTCATCCATTGCCAAATATGCAAACGGGCCATCGGCTTGATAACGTTGCCAACAGGTATCTTGGTGCGGTGCTTGAGTCCGCACACAACCCACCACAGCACATTGTGCATAATCGTGTTGATCCAACCCAATGCCGGCGAGGCTTCTAACTTGCGAAAAGGCGCCGTCCGCCCCGATTAATAAGGACGTTTGCATCTCGGCCAAGCCTTCCACTGATAACCAGGCCTGGTGATTATCGAACCGCAGATTTTGCAAACTGTGACCGCAAAACACCTGCACACCGGCCGGTTCCAACTGCTCCCATAAGGCCGCTTGAATCACTTGGTTTTCGACGACATAACCCAAATTCGGTTCGTTTAACGAGGCGGCATCAAAACTGATTTCAGCATCCGTAGCGTCCTCCCAAATGCGCATCGCAATAAACGCATGCGCTCGGCGCCGCTCAATGCCTTGCCAAGCATTCAGGTGGCGCAAAATATTTTCTGACGCGCGTGTTAACGCACTCACTCGTGCTTGATAGGGTTTGTTATCCGACCAGCTCAGATCGGGTTCGTTGCGCTCCAACAAGGCTACGTTTACACCGCCTTGTGCCAACCCCAGCGCCGTGGCCGCGCCCACCATGCCGCCGCCCACAATCACGACATCAAACTTTAACGGGGCCATTTGTGCATCGGTGTTTTGAGTCATTATTTAGCTCCCTGCTTTGCGCCTTGCATCGAAAACCGGGCTAAGCGTCGTTTGAGCTTGGGTAGGGCTTGCAAGGTCATCATGGCTAAACCACGCGCATGTCCCACCAAGGGCGACGAGTGTTCAAAAATCCGAATCAGGCTGTCGGTTAAGCCCATCACCTTTTGATGATCGGTTTGGCGTTGTTGCTCATAATGCGCTAAAAATGATGGCTCGGTTAGATTCACCAGGCCTGGTTGCAAGCCTTGTAAAAAATCATCGACATCGCGCAGCCCCAAGTTTAAACCTTGCGCGGCGACGGGATGCTGAGTGTGTGATGCATTGCCCATCAGCACCGCATGACCTTTTACCACACCCTTTACATAGGTTTCTTTCAGCGGGTAGGCGACTCTAGGACTTAGGTTTTGATAGGCGCCAAAACGCTCACCCATTTTTTGACTGAAGGCTTGAAGGAACTCAGCATCCGATAAACTCAGTAGCGATTGGTAATTGGCATCTGACGCCACATATACCAGCTTGTGCGTCGCCGTATTAAGCGGCAATAACGCCACCGGCCCTTCATTGGTAAAACGTTCAAATGCCCAGTTTTGATGCGGTTTTTCAGTGTCGACCTGCGCTAAAATTGCCCAAGCGCCATAGTTTTTCTGCTGTAAGGTTAAGCCCATAGTTTGGCGAACTTGAGAGTCGGTGCCATCCGCGCCCACCACTAAACGAGCGCGACGTTCAATAACTTGCTCACCCTGCTGCAAACTCACTTCCACGCCGTCGGCCAACTCTTTAAAACTTAAAATCTTAGCAGGACAATGCAAACGAATCTCCGAGTTGGCTTGAACTTTTTGCCACAACACACGCCCTAAATCGCTGGCGCGAATGCTATAACCTAAAGCCGGCACATCTAACTCATCCGAGTGCATCAGGGTCAAGCCCAAATAACCTTGTTGCGACACATGAACATGGTGAATTTCAGTCACATAAGGCTGTAGATCTGCCCAAACATTCAGGTCTTGTAAAATTAAGCGCGAACCTTCAGATAAAGCCAACACACGCCCATCAAACGAATTGGGCTGACCGGAGTCGGGTGCAAAAACTTCAATTAAATCTACCTGCGCGCCGCGTTGCGCCATCCCTAATGCCAGCGTTAAGCCCACTGGGCCACCGCCCGCAATCACGAGGTCACAATCATATTGCGCGTTAGATGATGCGTTCAAATCCGGTTGGTTTGCATCCACTGCTCTATCTCCTCCACCGTGCGCGGCAATCGCAGCGCGCCTTGGGTTAATATCTCGTGACCGTTTTCGGTAACCAGTACATCATCTTCAATTCGAATGCCGATACCCTGCCATTGCGTTTCAATATCTTTTAAGCCTTTTGGAATATACAAGCCAGGCTCCACCGTCACGACCATACCCGGTTCAAAACTACGCCATTCGCCGTTGATTTTATAACGCCCAACATCGTGCACATCCAAACCTAACCAATGTCCAGTGCCGTGCATAAAAAAGCGTTTAAACGCTTCTTTTTCTAACAATTCATCTAATTCGCCGTGCAAAATCTCCAGCTCAATTAAACCGATGGTGATGACCTCAGCGCTGGCCTGGTGCATTAGATTATAAGGCTGCCCGGGTTGCACCGCGTTGATCGCCGCTTGCTGGGCTTTAAGCACCAGGTTATACAAGTGTTTTTGTGGTTCGCTAAAACGTCCGTTGATCGGATAGGTATGGCTGATATCGCCCGCATAGCCTTGCCATTCAGCGCCCGCATCCAGCAAAATCAAATCGCCATCTTGTAATTGAGTTTGATTTTCGGTGTAGTGCAAAATACAGGCGTTTTCGCCCGCCGCCGCAATCGTGTTAAACGCGACACGCGGCGAACCGGCTAGGCGGAATTCGTGTTCAATCGCACTTTGAATTTGATATTCGTAAGCACCAGGCCTGGTGGCACGCATCGCCGCTAAATGACCGGCGACAGAAATTTGCGCGGCTTGACGCATAACCTCAATTTCTTGCGGCGACTTAAATAGACGTTGTTCATGCAACACCGTATCTAAATCATTCAAGCTAGTCGGCACCGTCACGCCTTTACGCACTTGGGTTTTAAGCTCGGATAACCAATCTGCCATGCGGCCACTCCATTCCGCCAAATGGCCAAAACTGAAATAAACCTGCTTGGCATGGGTTAAGAATTGTGGCGCGATTTCATCCAAATCATCAATCGACCAGGCCTGGTCAATATTTAACTGAGCCGGGGCATCTTCCACACCTAAGCGTTTACCCTGCCAGGTTTCTTGTTCAGGATCTTTAGGACGACAGAATAACCAGGCCTGGTGGTGGGGTTGTTCATAATCCGTATCGGCTAATACTTCAGTGCGAACCAGTACCAACACTGAATCCGGTTCGGTAAAACCGGTGAGATAGATAAAATCACTGTCGGCTCGAAATGGGTATTCCACATCCCGATTACGAATTTGCTCTTCGCCGGAATGGATTAAGGCGACACTACCGGCAGGCAATTTTTCGAGCAAATCTTGACGACGTTGAGCAAAGTTCATAATCGATTTCCGTGAATAGACGTTGCGGTTTAATGCAAAGTGGGTTTTTTATCTTCGTCTGGAATTGGAATAGGTTGTTGTGGCACCGGATTGAGTTCGTCATACACCATAATCGCCCCCATGCGCACAAATTCAACTAATTCAGTTAAATTATCATCGGCTTTGTCATCCGGTTCTTCCGGCACTTCTAACAAGGATATTTCGCCAAAATCATTCAGCAACTCACTCACTTCGCGCGACAACTCGCCTAAACTGCCTAAGCCCATGCCATATAAGAATCCCTCACACCACTCAGCCAAATGCCTTCCTCGTTGAGCTAAAGGATCATCATCAGCTGGCAGTAGCATCTCAAAATCACATTCCGCGCTGTTTAAGCCGGCCAAAGTATCCATATAAAGCTGGTGTAATGCGACCAAAAAAGACTCTTTAATCGCCCCCATTCCACCTTCATCAACCAGACGTTTAATCCATTGCGCCTCGGTCATACTGGGTGTGCTAGAAAGCTGCCCCACCAGCATCCCCTGTACAAATGAGGCCGACTCTAATTGCGAATAAGGCGCAAACGCGTCCGCGTATTCGTTAAAACTTAACTTTGTGTTCATCTGAAACAGTCTTTTGCTACAATAATTAAGGCGCAATCATATCATAGGCATTTAGCAAAAGCCTATCTGGCCGCGCCAAAACTAGCCCGCGATTTATGACAGCACGACTCTTAAGGAGCCCGCAAAATGCTACACCTCACACTGATGAACCATCACTTTGAAGTCCCTTGTGAGGATAGCGAACGTGAAGCGCTGGTTGAAGCTGCTACTTTGCTCGAAGATAAGCTAGATCAAGTTACGCACTTAAAAGGCGAAAACAAGATTCTAATGGTTGCTCTCAACCTATGTTACGACTATGTACAAATGAAGCGCGATACTATGCAGTATTCCGACCATTTGGAAAAACAGCTTGAAGGCTTGATGCAAAGCTTAGTCGAAGAGTCTACGACGAACTAACATGTGGCTTTTTCGCCTAACTTTATCCCTTCTCATTCTTACTAACCGCCGATTACGACGATTCACTCGATTAATTGGGTTGTCAGTTTACTGGGTGAGCTTGACTCTGTGCGCTAGTTCGGTTTCCGCGCAGCCAAATATTGAAGTGCAAATCAAACACAACGCCTCCAATAAAACCGAGTTATTAAATGAATTGAGTGCCAACTTATCCATTTCGCATCTCAAAAATGACGCCTATCCGGCTCAGACCAACTTTCTGTTTGAGCGTGGCGAAACCGAGTTGCTGAATACATTAAAAACCCAAGGCTACTATCAAGCTCAAATTCAAAGTGAACTTGAGCGCTTAGAAGAAGTGACGCGAGCCAAGTTTGAAATCGACTTGGGTTCCACAGTTAAAATTCGTAAGCTTGATTTGCAGATCCTCGGCCCGGGAAGTGATTTAAGAATCTGGCAACAATACCGTCAATTTGATCTGCGTTTGAAAGTTGGCCAGGTATTTAAACATCAAGACTACAGAGCCACCTTACGAGATCTAACCAATTTAGCCTTAGACCAAGGTTATATGGATGCCGATTTTGAGCAGCGCGTATTTCGGGTTTATCCGCACGAAAAAGCGGTCGACATTCAAATTCATTTAAATACTGACATGCCCTACCAATTTGGCGAAGTCAACTTTATAGGTAACCAAGCGCTTGATGATGATTTCCTCGCCAAATTTGTTGAGTTTCAGCCAGGAGAAAGCTACCAGCGTGACGCTCTATCCGATCTGCAAAAAAGCTTAATTGACAGCGGCTATTTTGGTTTGGTGCGAATTGAACCGCAGTTTGCGGACGAACAAGATGGTGCGATTCCGATTCAAGTCGAGCTGGAAGATAATTTGCGCCATCGCTATAACATGGGTGGTGGTTTTGGCAGTGATACCGGCGCGCGTTTGTTATTTGGGTTTGAAAATCGGCGAGTTAATCAACAAGGGCACAATTACCAAATTGAAAGCGTGATTGGCGAACGTGCCCAGTCTTTTGACATTAACTACCGAATTCCGGGGCAACGCCCAAGCAAACAAAGTTGGAACATCGGCCTGGGTTGGGAAGCCACCCAATCCAGCAACTTGAAACGATACCGTACGGCCTTTATGCCCGAATATGTTTATCAAATCGACCGTTTTTGGCGCCTCAACCCGTTTATTTCGCTGGAAACGGAAACCTATCGTTACCAAGAACAACCAGATGAAACCAGCCAAACTTTACTATCAGGCGTCAATATCCAAAAGCGCTGGGTCAATGATGAAGCCTACCCGTCTTCAGGCTATCGCTTAGACAGTGGGCTTAGAATCGCTAGCAAACAGGTTTTATCGGACACGGAGTTTTTGCAGCTCGAACTTGGCGCACGTGGCGTTGTCTCACCGATTGATTTTTGGCGATTCCACGCTCGGGTTAGAACGGTAATAACCGCCACCAATGCGCCCGAAACACTACCGGCGACCTATCGTTATCTATTGGGTGGTGAAAATTTGCGTGGCTATGGCTTTGAAACCATCGGGATTGAAACAGATACAGGCCTGGTGGGTGCAAAAAATATGATGTTAGGCAGCATTGAAACTGACTATCGTTTCTCTAAATACTTAGGGGTGGGCGCGTTTAGTGATGCTGGCCAAGTATTTGACGATCAACCGAACGAATTCAAAGTCGGCGCAGGCTTAGGCTTACGTGGATTTACGCCGGTTGGTACCGCTAAACTGGATGTCGCTTGGCCGATCTCAGAAGACCAATCGGATTGGCGATTGCACTTTTCAATTGGGTTGGATTTATGATGAATCGACTAAAAACTCTAAGCTATGCCTTACTCAAATGGTGCCTAATCAGCTTATTAGGCCTATTGGGGCTGGCTACTTTAACTGTAATGGGCTTATTGAGTTGGTTGATAGTTTCGCCACAAGCACCCAATCAAATTTGGCCTTATCTCAACGATCTAACATATGGCCAAGTCCAGGTCGAATCCAGCCAGGGTCGACTGATAAATGGACTGCAAATTCAAGGCCTGCGCATTCAAACACCACAGGCTAAGGTTCAAGTAGAACAGCTAGAATTTGAATGGCAGCTTTTGGCTTTATTAAAGTCGAAGCTGCATGTTAATCGACTAGCGATTAGACAGGCGCAAGTGCAGGTTAGCTCAACTAAACCACCAAAACTTGATACGCCAAACACCGAGCCGTTTGCGTTTGTTGATGCCTTGGGCTTCGCTCTGCAAGTGGACGAGCTGAGTGTAGATCAAGCATTCCTGCAGTTAGAACAACAACCTAGCCAAAATTTGCCGAATCTTTCGACCGCGCTAGCATGGCGTGATCGTCAACTTCAGTTGAGCAAACTAAACATAGATTATGCGCCCCACCAGCTATCGGGTGACGCTTTGATTAACTTTAAAACCGCTCGCGAGTTTGCGGGTGAAATGAATCTGGCCTTACAAGGGCTGACTGGTTTGGATCAGCTCAATCCAGACAATCCAACTTTAGTTTGGCAGGCGCAATGGCAAGGCTCATTAGACGATTTAAGTGTGGACTTGAATATCACTCACCCCTATCAGCTTGAATCACACCATCACCTTCAGCGAAATTCGGATCAATTTACCCTCAACTCGGATTGGTTATCGTTGGATGCGCAACTGACACCGGAATGGAAACTGCATCAATTAAGCGGTCAAAGCCAGCTTCACTATCAACTCGAATCCAACCAACTCGACAGCCAAGCCAACCTGGGTTTGGCATTCAATGACCTGCCCAGCACAAAACTGACTTGGCAAGCCGAGTTAGATAAAACACAACAACTTCAGTTCGATCTGCTAGCCCAATCCGAACAGATGGGATCAATTCGACTCAATGGACACACCCTTTTATCGCTCGCCAGCTCAGATATCAAGCTAACGACACAAGATTTCCGTCTCGACTGGTTACGCCCAAACCTAGACTATCAGCTCAATACGCAATTGCATTATCAATTGCACGATTTGGTTGAGCGCGACAGTCAATTGACTGTAACGTCCTTCGATTTAACAGGTTTACCCGAGCGACTGCAAATAAGTGGCCAAATCGATAGCCAACTGATTAACGATACCGACTATGCGTTCACGATTCAGAAGCTCGACTTAACTTATGGCACCCACAGCGGAAGAGTTAACGCTAACGTCAATACGACTTCGGATTTATCCGACATTAAGATCAAGCACGCTCAGGTTCAATTAGGCGATAACCAAATCCAACTAAATGGCCGCTGGGCTGAAAGCTTTGATTTAACCCTAAGTGCTCAACTCAACCAACTTAACCAACTCGCCAAGGAGTTAAGTGGTCAAGCCAATTTAACTCTGCAATCAAAAGGACAACGCGACAATCAAAGCGAAACCCTGGCATTCACCCAAGGCTGGGCGGATTTGAAAGTGGATTTCAACCAACTACGTTTTGAAGATTTTAGGTTGAATCAAGCACAACTCAACGCGCGCGTTCCATTAAACAAGCCGCAGTGGGCGGATCTGGATTTACAATTAAATCAACTGAATCAATATAGTGCGGAGACAGAAATCAGCACCTTGTTAATTGAGCAACTCAATCTAACACGTCAACCATCCGAAGCCGGTTTAACCACAGATTTACAATGGCAACATCCGCAACTCATGCTAGAAGCACAATGGTTTGAAACCAACCCGAGCTGGCGTGAGCAAACGCTGCGTTTAAACTGGTTAGAAATCAGTAACGAGGCGACGGGTAATTGGCAGTTAAACCAGACAACCGACTTAAACTGGCAAGCCCCAAATCTGGTGCGTTTACCCCAAACCTGCTTGCATTCAGATCAGGACCCACTCGCACAACTGTGCTTTGAGGTCGATGCGCCCGAGGCTAACTGGCAATTTAATGCCTTACCGATTTTTGATTGGGTTAGGCCTTGGTTGCCGAATGATTTACAAGTGGATGGCCGCTTAAATGGGCAAGGCCAAATCAACTGGCAAAGCGATATCAGAGCACATCAAACCCTCAGTGTGCTACAACTAGATGTGCGACTTATGCAACAAGGTTTTGAGTGGCCGCTGACTGTAACCGATTGGCAAACCGAGTTTAATCTCTCCAATCAACAAGCGGATTTAACCAGTCATGCGGGCTTAAATGACAGCGGCGGTTTTAGTGCCAAAATCACGTTACGCAACCAGCAGGCCTGGTCACAAGCTGAACTGGATGGCAATTTACGTTTGCAGCTTAATGAATGGCAAATTGGGGAACGCTTAGCCGAACTGATCACGTTACATAAAACTCAACTAAACTTAGAAACCGCGTTATTTGGGCAGCTTAATGAAATTGCACACGATACGCGCGCGCGCATGGCAATGGATTTTGATTTACCAATATTAGGCCTGGCGGAGCAATCTATTAACTTACAAGCACAGGTGGCCGAGCAAGCAATTAACGCGCATGGTCTCTGGCAACAACCGGATAAACGCCAAGCCGAATTAAGCCTTAACTTAACGGGTTTACAAACTGTACCGCGCATAGAGATTGAGCTAACCAGTGATTCTATTGAATTGCTTAAAACCAATTTCGCCCATTTGAATACACAAGCCGGAATAGCTTTTAGCCTAACAAACGGTCGGGCTCGGCTGAGCGGTGGCGTAAAGCTGCATGACAGTTATTTCAATCTGGATTCGATGCCATTACATCAACAAGCACGTCCACACAGTGATGAAATCATCATAAATGAGCAAAACCAGCCTATCGGACAAGATGAGTCTAACCTGACTTTAGACTTAGACTTAACTGTGGGGCTTGGGGAGCAAGTCAAAATTAATCTACTCGATGCTCAGGCATACTTGGGCGGTGAATTGCGTTTAGTGCAAACTGAGCAAGACCGAAATATGCGCGCCTTTGGCGAAGTCTTGTTGCGCGAAGGTTATATCAACTTGGACCATCGTAATCGAGTTCAAATTGACCGTTCCAGCTTCAACTTTACCGGCGTCATTGCCAACCCAGCTTTAAACGTTAATCTATTTCGTACGGTAGACCAAACTACCGCACGCCTAAACATTACTGGTAGCACCAGCCAACCCGGTTTTGTGTTCTACTCCACCCCGTCCTTGTCTCAAGCGCGCATTATTAATCTGCTGGTATTTGGACGCGCAGGCGACTTGGAAACCGAACCTAATTACGAATCGCAAATTTTGTCGGCCTTCTATAAACTGGGGATTCAAAACAATACACCGGTTTTAAACCAACTGACGCGGACATTGGGAATTGAAGATATTTATTTTGACGTGCAAGATCAACAGGTTAGTAGTTTGTTATTAGGCCGAGCCTTAACGGATGATTTATATGTGCGTTATGCACGTGATTTATCCGGCCAACAAAATAATGCCGTACAGATTTTCTACCAGCTGACCCCCAACTGGCTACTAAAAAGCGATAGTCGAGACAGTAGTAGCTCGGTGGACTTAATCTTTCGAAAGGAAACTGAATAAGCCCACACGGCTAGGTGCACTTAGACTTTTTTCTCACTATCTTCCATGAGTGCCAACGCAGGCTTATCGAGTTTGACTGAGTGCTGACGGGTTTTAAAAAAGGCCATTTTTTGTTTAAGCTCAAATGCGTTGTCATTTAAACTTTCGGCCGCCGCGGACGTTTGCTCAACTAACGCCGCATTTTGCTGGGTGACACTGTCAATCTGTGACAAAGCGGCCTTAAGTTGACCAATCCCTTGCGCTTGCTCTTGTGATGCCTGTGAAATTTCTTCACTCATTTTGGCCACTTGTTCAATTGAGTTAGTTATATCACTGATTGATTCACCCGAATCTTGAGCCAACTTAGTACCCTGGTCTATTCGTGTAACACTCTCATTAATTAAATCTTTAATATCTTTTGCAGCTTCGGCCGATTTTTGAGCCAAAGCACGAACTTCGCCGGCCACGACCGCAAACCCCCTTCCATGATCACCGGCTCTAGCCGCTTCGACGGCCGCATTTAAAGCAAGCAAGTTGGTTTGAAACGCAATGCTATCAATTAAGGTGACGATATCTGAGATTTTGTGACTCGATTCTTGAATCTGGCTCATCGCTTCAATGGTTTTATGCATGACCTCCGCGGCTAACTTAGCTTTCGCCTCAACCTCATGCTCAACCTTCGACTCTTCCTGTGAATTCTCGGCATTATGCATTATCGTTTCACTGAGCTCTTCCATCGTTGCAGAGCTTTGTTCGACCGCTGCGGCTTGTTGTTGTACACGCTGACTTAAATCCGCTGAACCTTGTGCAACTTCTCGTGCCGATGCGGTCACCGTATCCGCTGACAGCATGGCCATTGCTACTGTTTCATTTAGGTTCTCTAACGAATTATTTATAGCCTGTTTCACATCAAAAAAGACGCCTTTATAATCGGCTGTTAAACGAGGAGTTAAATCTCCTTCAGACTGGGCTAAACTGATGGTTTTTACATCCATCATAAAGTCTTCCATAATATCCATTGCTTGGTTTATGTCATGTTTAATTTGCTCGAACGCTCCCTCTGCTTCAGCTTTAACCCGGTGACTTAATAGACCAGATTTCATACCTTCTACAACCAAACCTATATCTTCAACGATATGCGCTTCAATCGTACGATCCAACCATTCGACGACATAACCTAAACGTTCATGCTTGTATTCAATCGGCGTCACAGTGAGGCGCAGGACCAATTTACCAAGCTTAATTTCGGTTTGATGTGTATTTTGCAAAGCCGCCACCATTTGGCGTTGATGACTTGGATCACGATGAAACACATCCATATTTGAACCCACGACATCCTTAGCAACAAAGTCTGGCAAAACCTCTTGAATTTTGGCCTGGTTTTTATCAAACATCTTTTTGAGACTTTGATTCGTTCTAATAATGTTAAAGTTTTGGTCCGCAATCATGATGTTTGTACTGGCGGTATCCAATGCGGTGGTCATGATTTGTGCCGCCCGAAGGGCATCATAACTGCGTGCAGCCGATTCACCGACTCGTGAGCGAATCATATTCAGCATGAACCCCCACTCTGAATCATCATTAATCTTTTCGTGGAACTCTCCGTTGGAAATAGCCTCACTGCCACGCTTTAATACTGAACTAATGCTCGAATTTGACCATGACTGGTAACCTAAAATCCCCACCCCAAATAAAGCACTTGCAAACGCAAACCAGGGATTTCCCATCCCCCATAAAAGCCACACTAACTGAGGAATAATCACTAGCAACGAGGCTAAAGCCAATGCGGGCTTAACATAACTGGACTTGAGTTTAGTGACGGGAAACTTGGCTCGACCCGCGATCACATTGGCATATAGCGTCTCAGCCACAGTAATTTGATTACGACTCGCCGGGTAACGTACTGATAAATAGCCGGTTATTTTACCCTGCTCTATTATTGGACTGGCATTCGCCGCTACCCAGTAATGATCACCATTTTTGCGTTTATTTTTTACAATGCCAAACCAGGGACGACCTTGTTGAATAGTATCCCAAAAGTCTTTAAAGGCTTGCTTAGGCATATCCGGATGACGCAGGATGTTGTGCGGCTTGCCTATTAGTTCGGAATCTGCATAGCCAGACGCCTCTCTAAAAGCGGTATTGTAATCAACAATATTCCCTTTTAAATCGGCTGTAGATAGGATGATCATGTCATCTGGTAATTGGTACTCTTTTTGTGTAATTTTTTGTGTCATACGTATCCTCATTCTTTTTATATTATTAATATATTTATATTATTAATTTAAAAAAAGAAAAAGGCCGTATTCGCAGATTCAAACTACTTAGCCTTTTTTAACAGAATAGTGCAAAAATTAAGATTTTTGTAACTATAATTGACCTAGATCAACTAAAAAAATTGATATTTACACAAAACATATTAATAACACGTACTTAAAGAAGGGATATATAGAAAAGAATCAAATGTGTAAACTAAAACAGATGCAACTTAGCTTCTGTCACCAATGCATTCAACGGCACATCCCAGGGTTGAGGAGTTAAGCCGTTAACCTGCTGACAAGCATGCGCCCATCCAATTAAGCGCGGTTTGCGTTTTGGCTGTTTAAGTTTAAATTCCAGAGTTTTATCGTAAAAGCCACCGCCCATACCTAAACGCCGGCCTTCTAAATCAAAACCAACCAACGGCATGATAATTAAATCCAACTGTTGTGCTTTTACCAAATCCGATGCGCGTTGAACAACCGGCTCACTTATGCCAAAACGATTGGGCTCAAGTCGCGTGTCAGGTTGATAGACACCAAAGCTTAAATGGCCGGTCTTAGGTTGAATAATGGGTAAGTAAACCTGGTGATGTCGTTGCCACAATGCTTGGATTAACGTTTTAGTGGCGAGTTCGCCATCTTGGTCTAGAAACACCGCAATACGTTTAGGGCGTTGCAACCAAGCACTTCGTAACAAAGCTTGGCTGGCGGCTTTTTCGTGATGGCGCTGTTGAAAAACACTTAACGCCTTACGCCTTGCGCGCAATTCGCGCCGAGTTTGGTTTAGGTTTTTAGAGACCTCAAGTACATGAACCTGTGTCATTCAGTTATTCCTGTTAATCTGAGTGTGAACAATATCCAAGATTGTAGGCGATCGTCGCTAAAATACCAGCCCAAACAAAAAAGCCTCTGTAAGCTAATAAGCTCACAAAGGCTGGAAATAGGAACGGAATGGAGCGACGGTCCCTGAACCCGAGGGTTCAGGTGGCGGCCTTCGCAAGAAATTTAGGCTTCTCGGGCAATTAAGCGAGATGCTCACCATTAAATGCGTCTGGCCCCAAAGTTTTACTTATCGGCTCGAGGGTCTCATCACCCCATCCCGCAAGCTCTATTATATAGAAACACAAGCCGAACTATAGGCCGGTTTCATTGAATATTTTTATTCATTTCATTAACAAAAGGCTATCAAATAAGCAATATCACCAGGCCTGGTGATACTATTTTGCAGGGTAACTTATTCGACTTTAGGGTCACTTACTCATCATGCTATGATTAATTACCCGTTTCCTTATTTAGGAGTTATGAATGCGCCGATTTAATCTAGCTTTAAGTTTAGTGTTTTGTATTTTATTACCTAGTGCCCATGCCCAAACTGATTTTAAGCTCGATACACTGGCCGAAGGTTTAGGTGTGGTATGGGGTATGACATTTATTAGCAATAATGAACTCGTGTTTACCGAACGATCTGGCCGCGCCGGTGTGTTCAACCTTAATAATAAAAAAATCCGATGGTTGAGCGGATTACCGAAGGTACATGCTCAAGGTCAAGGCGGTTTACTAGACGTTCAAACCGGCCCGAACTTTGACCAAGATAGTTGGTTATATTTTACTTATTCGCGCCCTCTAGCAGATAAAGCTGACGAAGCTTCGACCACTTTAGCGCGTGCAAAATTTAAGGGATCAGAACTAACGGATTGGCAAGATCTGCTCATCACTCAATCCGCCAGCCAGTCAACTCAACATTTTGGTAGCCGGATTGCGTTTGATAATCAAGGCCATGTATTTTTCGGCATCGGTGATCGCGGCCAACGCGACAATGGTCAAATCTTCACTAATCACGCCGCCAGTATTATTCGTTTAAAGCTTGACGGTAGTCTGTCCAAAGATAATCCATTCGTTGGAAATCCAAACTACTTAGATGAAATTTGGAGCGTGGGCCATCGAAACCCACAAGGCCTTGTTTACGATTCGAAACGCGACATCCTATGGGAAATAGAGCATGGTCCTCGCGGCGGCGATGAACTCAATATTGTTCATAAAGGTCAAAACTATGGCTGGCCAGAAGTGTCTCAAGGCAAAGAATATTGGGGGCCGGTTGCGGTGGGTGTTCGCCAAAAACCCGGCATGATTGATCCAGTGAAAGTCTACATTCCTTCTATCGCACCCAGTAGCCTTATGCTTTATCAAGGCGATGCTTTTCCCAGCTGGCGAGGTCAGCTTTTCGCTGGTGCCTTGGTGTTGCGCCATTTAAATCTGATCGAATTGAATGAAGCAGGTGACGTCATAGGTGAGAAGCGATTATTGGAAGATTTAAATGAGCGGATTCGGGCATTAACTCAGGACACAAACGGCTATATCTACCTCTCAACCGACAGTGGCAAAATAATGCGCTTAAGACCTTAAATGACAAACTCACAACTTTTGATACATGTTGCTTAACCTTAATGTACAATATTTATACATTAATTCTACACTACTCGTGTAAGGAGATCTAAAGTGCGCTTTTTTATTTGGTCTATTCTCAGCTTTCTACCCTTATTAGCTCAGGCAAATAATTTAGCAGTCGGGGATAAAGCGCCAGACTTTAAACTCATCAACCAACATGAAGAAACCATATCACTGTCCGACTATCGTGGTCAGTGGGTAGTTTTGTATTTCTACCCCAAAAACGATACCCCAGGATGTACCACCGAAGCTTGTAGCTTTCGAGACAATATTAATGCGTTGATTGCTCAGCAAGCCGTGGTCTTAGGGGTCAGTGTGGATAATGCCGAAAGCCATAAAGCTTTTGCCGAAAAATACAATTTACCTTTTAGCTTATTGTCCGATCCGAAAGCAGAGGTAGCAGCTAACTATGGCGCCCTGCTTAACTTGGGATTGATTAAGTTTGCTAAACGCCATAGTTTTATTATTGCGCCCGATGGCGGCATTGCAAAAATCTACCGAGATGTAAACCCAGATAACCATGTTAGAGAGGTGATGGCTGACTTAAAAGCCCTGCAAGCTAATTAACCATGGAAAAGGCATTCTAATCAATCCGTAATAATCGCTTAGCGCCTTTAAAGTTCGCAATAAAGACTTTAAACGATCGCTTTAAGCCTATTTACATCTCTCTAAGCCAGTAGAAACCAAAACCCGGAATGACCAATGAATTATTATAAATTTCTGGTTTTTGCCGGCTTTGTAAGTCAAACAATTGGCCCTGATCATAACTCCCCCAACTGTTGACATCTTCTAGGTCTAACTTTTGGGGTTGGGTGTTAAAATTTGCTACGACTAAAACTCGATCACTTGCCTTTTGTGAGTTAAACCGACTAAAGACAAATAAATTTGGGTTGCCCACATCTATTAATTCACGGTTATTGAAATCAGCAAATACACCGACTTCTTTACGAACCGAAATCATCTTTTTAATTCCATTAAAAATTTCATACTCAATGGTTCCTGTAGAGTGACGTTTTTCGGCCTTTTTCCAGTCGATATATGGGCGATGTACCCAACGATTATCACCTACTCTGCTCGGGTCATCGAGGTAGGAGTCATCATTTAAGGTCCCAATTTCATCTCCATAATAGAGTAATGGAATCCCACCAAATGACAGAATCATACTATTTAAAAGCAAAATCTGTTTGACTGCATTTTGTTGGGCTTCAATATCGCCAGAATCAACCGCGTATTGCAAGCCAATCAATGAGGCCATCGAGCCAGAAATACGTGAATCTCCGGTCTTAATGTTCTCGGCAAAAGGGAGCCCACGGGCATGAGATCCCTCATAACGGCCTGTCAGGTAATTGATTAAAAAGCGGCGGTGTGAGTGTGGTTCATAGCCTGCTTGGATAATATCTTTATCATCAAACCCTAAGCCAATATCATCATGACAGCGAATGTAGTTTAACCAAGTTGCACGCTCTAGTTTGCTAGGCAGACTTTTAATCCCTTGGGTTAATAATTTGGCATTTTTGGTTGCGACAGCATCCCACATCAACGCCATATATGTCGCGTTATAGGCAATTTCACATTCTTTAGCAACTACGGCATCTTCACCAAAATATTTAGTCACTTCTGACGGAGCCACAATCGCCTCAGCAATAAACAGAACCCCAGGTGCAGTCACCTGACAACAGTCTTTTAATAACTGTAGTATCAAATGAGCTTCATGTTCGTTTTGACAGGTGCTACCGATTTTTTTCCATAGAAATGCGACCGCATCTAAGCGCAGGATATCAGCCCCTTGGTTAGCCCAATAGAGTATGACGTCAAGCATTTCAATGAAGACATCCGGATTATTGTAATTTAAATCCCACTGATAATTATTGAACACGGTCATTACCCAGCGTTGCATCTTTTCGTCCCAAGTGAAATTACCGGGCGCGGTTTCTGGAAAAACCTCCAGCATACCTTGTTCAAACATATCCGGGATATTACGAGACTCAAACGTGTAGTAGTAATCAAGGTATACGGGATCACCTTCGCGTGCTTTTTCTGCCCATTCGTGTTCGTCCGATGTGTGGTTTAAAACAACATCTAATGCCAACAGCATATCGCGCTCACGCATCTCTTTCGAAAGATTATTTAAGTCTTCAAGTGAACCAACGCGATCATCAATTTCACGAAAGTCACTGACTGCATAACCGCCATCACTATGCCCTGCTGGGCATTTCATAATTGGCATAATATGCACCAGGTTGACCCCTAGTTCTTGCAGATAACTCAAATGTCCTTGCATATCTTTTAGGTTTTTGGCAAAACCATTTGAATAAAGCGCCATTCCCACCCACTTTTGGTGGAGGAACCAGTTATAGTCACGCTCACGCTCTATATCTTGTTGCTTCAACTCGTCCGAACGTTTGATGTATTTTCGAGCCATGACCTCTACCAATTTGAAAGTCTGCTGCTCAAAATCAGGTCTATTTCCATAGAGTTTTGAAAATAAACCATGAATCGCATAAAAATTAGCACCAAGACGAGTATAAAAATGGCGTAAATCTTTTTGGTAGATATCGGGTTTGATTTGATTGAGGATGTCGTTCAGTAATGAATGGGAAACTTCTTCGTACATAGGCTCTTAACTATTTTTGTATTGAATCATCAGGAAAGCAATGACTGGTAAAAGGTTTTATTATTTGGCGTGGCACCACGAATCCCAATAATCTTGCTGGCTAGCGACTGAGCTGCTGTGAGGGTTTTTTGAACCGACCAGCTATTGATTAAACCATGTATATAAACTGCAGTAAAGGCATCACCCGCCCCCACTGAATCAACAAATTGATTTATTTTGCCAGGTATTTCTTTAAAAAAACCTTCTGGGGTCAGCACAGTAACACCATCGGCACCTTGAGTCACGATCACCTGTTCACAACTAAATTCATCTTGAAAGGCTTTTATTGCCGTTTTAAGATTGGATTGCTGAAATCCTAACGCACGTAATTCATCAATATTCAGCTTGACCCATTTTGCTTGTTTAATCCATTGAAATAAGCTTTGTTGATCCCACCAAGGGGCTCTTAAATTAACATCTAAAAAAATATCCCAATCTCTAGAATCAACCAGTTTTTTAAACTGTGTTTTTGCATAACGGCTTCTCAACGCAAGAGAACCATGATAAAGAATGCCTTTTGAGTTAGTAGGCAACCTCGTTTCGGAGGTGTTGATATAATCATAAGCACAATCAGTTTTTATATCATAGTGTGGCTCATCATCTTTAAAAGTGACTTGCACCTTACCCGTTGGATGCTCTTCATCGATTTGTATATTTGATGTTGAAATGCCCCAGTCCTTAGCCTGCTGAATGATTTTTTCGCCAAGAACGTCCCTACCCACTCGTGATATAAAAACAGGGTTATCTCCCAATGCTTGAAGGTGAAAACAGATATTAAACGGCGCGCCACCAAGCACTTGCTCCTCAAACTCTTTATGACTAAAACAGTCAAACAGAACTTCGCCAAACAGTGTGATTTGTGTTTCAGGAGATTCACTCATTTTGTCACTCTAATCCTTTAGGTATGGCTTGAATTTTGGGAGAAAGTGCACAACGCCTTGTAATACACCTGCACTGTAATTTCCGTTATCATGATTGGTGTTTGTGGCTTGATAAAACTGCTGCTTTGTTCCTTGTTGGTCAGCGAATGCTAACGCTTGTTTTTTAAGCTCCGTTGTTGCATTAGCGACCAAAACGGATTGAATGGGACTGATTAATACTTCCAAATCATTCCCACTGTCTCCAGCAAAAATAATCTCTTCAGCTTGATAGCCTAAGTATTGTTGTAGAAATTCAATAGCGTGCCGTTTATTGGCTCTAGATGGCAAAATATCGAGCAAACCCGTGTTACTGGTTTCATCAACACTCCAAATCAAATTGGTTGGTATGTTTAAAGGGGCTAGTTGCTTTTTTACTTCACTTAAACATTGCTGCTCATCCAGTTGTTGAAGATCGATATAAAAACTAATTTTATGTGGATTCTGTTTTTCAACTTCTTGCAATGAAAGACCGAGTATCGAACCGAGTAAGCCATGGATTTGTTTTGGTTCCACCTTGTGCCAATCTTGATCGATCTCTTTTTCCCAAGCGGCTATGGGATGCCATTGATTATGCTTGTGATGATAAATACGAGTACCAACATCGGTAATGGCATAGTCGGCTTGAGGCAATTGGTATTCTTCAATCGCTTGGCACATCAATGTCAAATGACGACCTGTCACGTAAACCAAACTGACGTTTGGCAAACGGCAAAAATCAGTAAATTTTTTCCGTGCATCTTTGGCTTCTTTTTGCATGCCATTCGGTATAACCGTGCGATCCATATCTGTACAAAGCATTAACTTCATCTCTAAACATCCTTGCCTTCTATGGCGTCACTACTGTCTATTTCTGCTTGCACTTCTGGTGGACGGCATTTACCAAAAAAATCATAGTGTTCAATAGCCTCTAAAATGCCTGCTTCGTAGCTTTGCTTTGCATAATAAATCCTCTTAAATTCTTGAATTTGAGAAAGATCCTCTTTATGACGGTTAGCAACCACGACCGCGAGCGTATTCCCCCGCATCATATCCTCATCGGCACCAGAGCCACCTGCAACCAGAATATGTTCTATTGGTATTTGCCAACGATCAGCCACATAGCGCAAAGCCATCCCTTTGGATGCACGCATAGGCAATATGTCTAGGTAATTATCAAATGAAAGCTGTGTATTTGCCGACAGGTCTTCTTGATGAAGTATGGCGTTAATATAATCAAGGTCGGTTACATCCTTATTAAGATAATAACTAATTTTAAAAGGCGTTTGCTCAGCCTTTGGTTGAATATTTAAGCCCGGGTGACCATCCATAATATCTTTGATTTTATGTCTTACCCAATGAAAATCGATGTGTTTTGCCCAATACTGGTCTTGATTAAGCTTGGGCGCATAGTATATTTCAGTACCGGAACTGGTGATTAAGGTGTCTGGCTCTGGAATTTTGTAATGTTTGAGCATACGCAGAGCTGAATCCAGCCTTCTATTAGTCGCAATAACAAACAAAGTCGATTTACGGTGTTTTTTCAACAATGCGATGAGCTCGGCTAAGGCTTCTGGATTGCCTACTAAGTTGTGATCTAGGCTTGTTACCAAGGCTCTATCCCTATACAGTTCCGAGCGTCTTGAAATAGGTGTTCTTGGCAATCGTTCTGAGTTTTTCACAATTGGGGTTATTAAATCTAAATAACGTTCTGCGTGGGCTTTCCATGCATAGTGTTGCTTCACACCACTTAACCCATGCTTAATCATTTGATTTTTCTGCTTTGGCTGATTAAACATATCAAGCAAGGCTTGGGTAATGGTTTGTGGCTCTAATGGGTCTATAAGAATTCCATTTTGACAATTCGCAATAATATCATTTGGCCCACCGTCTTCGGTTGCCACAATTGGCAAGCCCGATGCAGATGCCTCAATTAAGGTTAAACCAAACGGCTCTGTTAAGGCTGGATTAACAAAAACGCCGCCCGATGCGGCCGCGATTCGATAGATAAAGGCCACGTCATTACGACAATGATGTTTTGGCAAAGACACTTTTCCATACAAGTCATAGCGATCAATCATTAACCAGATTTCATGAAACACTTGTTGTGCTCCAGATTCCAAGTCATCCACATCATCTCGGTTACCCGCGATAATCACTAAGTTGGCTTTTTCTTGTAGTTCAGGTGATTGGCCAAAAGCTTCAACCAAAGCGGCAATATTTTTACGTGGGTCTGGTCTGGACAGCGCAAGAACGATCGGTTTGCCTGGGTCGGTGAGCGAATAGGTTAACTGCTGATAAAGCTCTGAACTTAATTCATCACCTCGCGGCGGCTGAAATTGATCTAAATTGGTGCCAGGAGGAATAACCCGCATTTGATCTGGCTGATAGAAATCATATATTTCATACTGCTCTTCAATTTCTTGGTGTGTACTGGCAATCACCCTTTCGGCTGTGGCCAAAACATGCTCTTCGGCGTTAATCCGTCTGGACATGTTGTACTGTTCTTCAATCTCTTTTGACGGAACACCGTTTGCAAAGAGTCGTGCTCGCTTAATACGTCCTAACGAATGACCTGTATGAATAAGGGGGATTGATAATTGATTCGCTAATTGACTACCCACATAACCTGCGTCAGCATAATGGCTATGAATAATGTCTGGGTAATGGTTTTGATGACGGAAATACCCCATCATATTATCAGCAAAAGTATCAAGGTAGTCCCATAACTGCTCTTTAAAAATATACTCTTCTGGGCCTGCTTCTATTCTGATTATAGAGAGCTTATCGTTTAGCTTTTCAATCGGTTGTGCATACTCAGAATCACAAGCCTTATCTTTAACTAGGCGCGTAAAAAGCTCGACCTTCCCCACTTCAGGCCTTTCTGATAATGCCTGAGCGAGCTCAAGGACATAAAGAGTTTGACCGCCTGTATCAGCATCTCGACCTAACTCCAGGTTGTTTCCTCGAATAAGACCATGAACACTAATAAGAGCTATGTAAAAATCAGCTTGCTTTTCGTTCATACTTGCTCGCTTTTTAACTGCGTGAATTCAGAAAATAATGCAACACTTGAAAATTTTAGAATTGGCGGTCAATGTCCCAAAGATCGTTACCTCACAAAACACTCTACCGCCAAAGATGACATAATTGCGCCAACTGACCCTATAAGAAAGATACCAGATTCATAAATACAATGCGCAAAGTTTTGTAGTGCCACTATCACCAAAATTTTGAAGGCGAGCCACCGCGAAACTAAAACAGCTAGTATTTTAAGTGTTCTCTGCCCCACTAGAAGCTGTAGCGGATTCGAGTCTGAATTCAACTGAAAATATCGGTCTGGTTTTTGTCATCTTTGATATGATATAGATTTAACATCTATATTTAGGTAGCCAAGTTTGACTTCACCACTAAAGGATGTCGATCTAGATAGGCATGTAAAACAAGTCATGAACGATTTAAAAGATTTACAAGCCGGATAGTTATGCCCTACTCTACCTTTCAAAAACCTGTTATGTGGCGTGATACCCTGACCCGGTTGCTATGGGTAAATTTGGTGTTCGTGCTATTAGCCATTTTCGCTAATTTTTTTCTCGCGCGCTGGCCGTTGCTAATAGCTCACTCTATTGCGTTTATCGCACTTACACTGATCCTAATCAGCACCTATAAGTTTAAAATCGAGCAGATACAACAAACCTATCTTGCCGTAATGTGGGTGTACTTCTTCAGTTTTTTCTGGGTCGGTGACGCTCAAACCTATGATGTATTGTGGCTAACACTCTTCCCTGCGATGGCGGCCTTTGTTCTAGAAGAGCAACGCCAACTACTAGGCTGGCACCTAAGCTTCATCTTTGGACTTGTCGCCGTAATGGGATTAACCATCATCGCGCCTGACCATATAGAGTACACGCCTCTTATCGTGAGTAACTTAATCTTTGCGACCAGTTTTATCAGCTTAATTGCCTGGTTTAATTTCCGCTTTAAACTTCAACTACAACAAGCTCAAATCGGCTTTCAAAAACAACTGGAAAGCCGCGTTGAACAGGCTACCAACACCATATCAAAACTGAATGACCAGCTAGAAGCTTCTCAGCGAGATGTGGTTCTGAGGTTGGGCGAAATTTGTGAAGTGCGCTCAAAAGAAACTGGCCAACACGTGCAAAGAGTATCTGAGTATAGTCGTTATCTCGCTCAACTCGCTGGACTGGATGAAAAAGATATCGATATTATCCATGATGCCGCACCACTTCACGATGTTGGCAAGGTGGCTATTGAAGATTCAATATTAAATAAACCGGGAAAATACAACGAGTATGAATACTCGATTATGCGCCAACATGCCCAAATAGGTTACGACCTGCTTAGCACCTCAAAACAGCCACTACTCCAAGCCGCCGCCACTATTGCGAGAGATCATCATGAATGGTGGAATGGTCAGGGGTATCCGAATCAAACATCCGGTGAACAAATTCATATTTATGGCCGCATTGTCGCTATCGCAGATGTATTTGATGCATTATCGTTTGAGCGCGTGTACAAACCGGCCTGGGAAGATGCAAGAATTCGTGATTTCTTCGAACAACAAAAAGGCGTTCAGTTTGATCCAGTCTTGAGTGAACTTTTCCTTCAAAACTTCGACCGGTTTACGGCGTTAAGAAATCAATACAGATAGTCACAGAAAAAAGATGTAAGAGATAATTGGTACAACCGAGTGGATTCGAACCACCGACCCCTACCATGTCAAGGTAGTGCTCTAACCAACTGAGCTACGGTTGTATATAGTAGGACTTGCAGAATTTGGTACCAGTGGGCGGACTCGAACCGCCACGCTTATTAGGCATCGGATTTTGAATCCGACGTGTCTACCAATTTCACCACACTGGCATGTTTTGAAACGTGAGCGCATTATAGGAACGCGCCCCCAACTTGTCAAGCTAGCAGGCTTAAGTTTGTGAAAATTCTTTTGCGGTTATTTCGGTGCGTTAAAGGGGTTGAGTAGCAGTAAGGCTGACTTACCAATGCGTTTAACCAGTACTCCAGTGCTGGCGGCTTTACCGGCTTGCTGGCTTAAGCCACTTAACAACCCTTTACCCAGTACACTAACGCCCTCTTCAATCAACATATCCGTTGCTTGTTGAATTATCACGTTTTCCAAACTCATACGCAGTAGTTTCATGTTACCCACTAGGCCTGGTCGATAACCGTAGAGGTTGGCTATACGTTTGACCACGCGCGCGCTACGCCACATCAACATCAAGGTTTCGATCATGTTATTCGGGCTTAATAAACCCACGCCACCGGCTTGCAGGGCTTCTTTATTAATAATCGCTTTGGCTTGCGCTAATAATGGCTTGGCTACCATGGTGTCGTAAATAAACCATTGTTGTTCGATATCGTGGTGCGGTTTGATTGTGTTTTTGTAGGCCTGCGCCAATGAATTAGCCGTTGGGCTTTTGGCATGCAAACTTAATAAATAATTCAATAGACTTTTGGCTTGTTTAACATCGTCTTGTTCTATTGCTTGTTGCCACTTCTCCGCAATCTGCTGAATATGCCCCATGCGCCAGTAACCCGCCACCTCGCGTGTTATTAAACCCAGCAATAAGCCAAAAAACACCAAACTAACCAACCCTAACGCCGCTGATAAAACCGGGTGCACCAACCAGGCCTGCTGCAAAGTCAAATACACATCAAACGCCATAAAGCTGAGCAAAGCCAATAAACCAAAACTGATTAACCAAAAGCCCATTCCGATTCTCGAATTGACGGTCTCGTCTTTAAGCGGTGCGGGCATGCCGGATGTGGGCTCAGGCCGCGTTACCAAATCATCCAAATCTTGGTTGAGTGACTCGGTTTTAGTACGTGAACGCTGGGTCATGTTAAAGCACCTTTTAGAAAATAATCCATTAACTGATCTAACCCCATGCTTTGCCAATCTTGTACCGATTCGAGCTTAGGTGGCAAAGCTTGAATACGTGGATAAAAATCACCTAATGGCAAATCTTGTAGCTGAGCTGGGATAGGTTCGAAGTGCTGACGCAGGGTTTGACCTTCGGCATCTTTATATATGACGGTTTGATCTTCCGGCTGGGTTGAAATCAGCGATGCGATTAGAAAATGTTCAAAACTGACTTCTGGTAAATCGCTTAAACGCGTACGTATGCCTTGGGTTAAAGCTTGCAGTAAACGCAATAAATTGGCGCGTTCTTGCACCGGAATCAAGTCTGACTTGGTGGCGACAAAGCCCACCTGAGTAATCTTATTTTTTCGACCTAAACGCTGGTACCATTTGCGTTTTCCGTAAACAAAACTGCTCGATAAATGACTCATTGCCTCTTTCATTTCTTCTAGGTAATCGCGCCCAAAGCTTAAGCCTTCCAGAACGTCCACCAAGACCACTTGTTTGTCAGCTTGGTTAAAGAAATCCTGGCGAAAGGGTTTCACCCAACCTTCAACAAAACGTGTATAGTTCTGCGTCATTTTTTGCGTCCAAGGATGGGATGGATCACTTAATACTTTGTTGGGCAAAGGACAAAATGTTTGATTCATCCAATCAAGGCCAGGTGGTGGCAAAATTAACGCACCCGGCTGCAATAACGACACACCTTTTGCCTTAGCTTTGGTTAGATAAGTTTGATAAGCCTGTACCAAACTAGCAAACGCCATATCATTTGGCATTTGGTCAAAATCAAAATTACGCAGCTCAGCTAACCAGTCTTGCGACAAGGCCGACTGCGGATCGCTCGCTAACTGGGCAAAGACTTGGGCACTCCACTGTGCGTAACTAAGTTGTTGCAACGGCAAGTCCATCAACCATTCACCCGGGTAATCGTAAAAAAACAAACTCAATCGCTTTGAGCCAAGCAGTTTTTGCTTGATGGCATTTGACTGCTTCAGCCACAAGGTTAAACGAAATGCGCTCACTTGATCGGTCGCTTTAGGCCACTCTCGCTTTTGCAGTTTCATCAAATTTTCGGCAAACGGAAAAGTCGATACGCCCGAAAACTCAGTGCGCAAATCCACTTTTTCAATGCGATCACGTGGTATGGCATTTAATAAGGGCAACGGGTCATGCGCACTACTGACTCGTTGATTGAGCTGCGCAATTAAGGCGGTAAACAGCATGGACTTACCACTACGGCTTAAGCCGGTAATCACAATATGGTGTTCGCGATCTTGAATCCGATCCAGCTGATCGAACCAAGCACCCAATCGAGCTTCGGCTTTATATAGCCAGCGATTGAGTCGAGTAGTTTTAGTCGTTGGATTCAAATCTAGTTTTGTCCGTTCAATAGTGAAAAACCTAACAAGGCATAATGCCTTTCAAAAAAATACGCGTGGCTTGAGCTAAAGCTTGCTCACGCTCCTGTTTACAAACCGCATCGCCAAACAAAGCTTTAAAATACATCGGCCCCTTTATCATCTCAATAAATTGATAAGCCGCAAGGTCATAATCCTCAATCTGCAAAGCGTGCTTAGCCGATTGGTTACGTAAATAATTCGATAACACCCGCGTGATTTTATGTGGACCATTTTCGAGGAAAATGCGCTGAACTTCAGCTTGATCGCCACTGTTATCGTTCAATACGAGTCGATATATTAATAATGCATCCGGCTGAAACATCAGCTCCTGCATCTCACGGCCAAATTTAGTTAAGGAATCTTGCAAACTATCCGTCCAAAACTCATCGGCGTGGAATTGCGAAAATAAGCCTCAAACAAACCCAGTTTATTGCCGAAAAACTTATATACCGTGCCCAGCGAACCACCGGATCGACGTACAATTTCATTAATACTAGCTCCAGCATAACCCTGCTCGGCAAACACCTCACCAGCCGCCTCTAAAATTCGTTCGTGACGTTCATAACCACGTTTAGTTAAGGGGGTTTGACACTGTTCCATAAACTTTCCATTAAACCTTTTATTACATTCATTATAGTCTATAACCATATAGTTTATGCGCTTGACCAAAGTGTAATGTATGCTACACTATTAACAATTTTAATCAACATGGAAGAGCTGAACCATGAAACACTCTATTCAATCACTCCTGAAAACTTCTTTAATTTCAGGCCTTTTTGCGTTCTCAAGCTCGGTTTTTGCGCAGACCCCGCCGCCCTTGCCTGTCAAAACTTTGACCATAGAAAAAACAAATGTGCCTTTGTCTTATACCTACCCAGCTAGAGTCCAAAGTGCCAGTCAAATTGAAATTCATGCACGTGTGAGTGGCTTATTATTAGAAAAGCATTATCAGGATGGCGAGCAGGTCAAAGCCGGCGACCTGCTTTATACAATTGACCCCAAGCCTTATCAAGCGACAGTTAACCGTGCTAAAGCCCAAGTTTTAATGGAGCAAGCTAAATTGCGCCAAGCTGAACGTGAGAAAAAACGAGTGGAAGGCTTGTATCGTGAAAAAGCGGTGAGTGAGCAAGAGCGCGACCAAGCTATTTCGGCTTACGAGTTAGCTCAAGCAGGCCTGGTGGGTGCGCAAGCCGCGCTACAAGAAGCTCAGCTTAACTTGGATTACACCCAAGTGACTGCACCAACCCAAGGTTTAACTGGACAAAGAATGCATAGCGTGGGTGATTTAGTTGGGCGCGATTATGGCGCAACCCATTTAACCAACATCACACAGTTAGATCCAATTGAAGTGCATTTTTCAATTGTTGAAAAAGAGTTTGTTGAACGCGAAACGCAAATTCAGCAAGGTCAAATTCGTTACCAAAATGGCGCATCCCCAACTGTTTCGGTCACCCATTTAGGAGAAACTGTTAAGGGGCAACTCGACTATCGTGGTCACCAAGTAGAAACGGCTACTGGCAGCGTTAAGCTACGTGCCCGCTTTGACAACCCAAACAAAAGCTTATTACCGGGTGCGTTTGTGCATGTCGATTTAACCGGAATTGAAGCGGTAAATGTGATTCAGATCCCACAAAAAGCCGTATTACAAATCGGGACACAGTCATTTGTGTATGTCGTCAAAGACGATAAAGCCACAATGCTACCAGTCGACCTTCAAACTCAAGTCGGCAATAGCTGGTTAATTAAGAAAGGACTTGAGCCGGGAGATCAATTAATTACCAATAACCTGGTTAAATTACGCCCTAACGCACCCGTGGCCATTCAATCTGACGACGCTGAAAAAGCGGCGCAATAAGGAGCCCCTGCATGTTCTCTAAATTCTTTATCGAACGCCCGGTCTTTGCCAGCGTCATGTCGATCGTGATTGTGCTGGTCGGCTTACTAACCATGCGTGGTTTGCCAGTCGCCGAGTATCCAGAAATTGTCCCACCGCAGGTCACCGTGAGCACCATGTATGCGGGTGCGAGTGCAGAAACCATTGCCGATACGGTTGCGGCGCCGCTGGAGCAAGAGTTAAACGGCATCGAAAACATGCTTTACATTAACTCGGTCGCCTCCTCGGCGGGTAGTGTCAGTGTTAGTTTAACCTTTGAAGTCGGCACCAATATTAACGAAGCCGTAATGAACGTGAACAACAAGGTGCAAGCGGCGATTAACCGTTTGCCCCAAGAGGTTCAACGCGTTGGGGTGCAGGTTAATAAGCGTTCGCCTAGCATTCTAAAGGTGATTGCACTCTACTCCGGTGATGAAAGTCGAGATACCGTGTTTGTCGCTAACTACGGCTTAATTAACGTGGTAGACGAACTCAAACGTATTCCAGGCGTGGGCGAAGTGCGTCAATTTGGCTCGAAAGATTATTCGATGCGAATTTGGTTAGATCCCAACCGCATGGCCAAATATGGCGTGACCCCGAACGACGTATCAGTGGCGATTCGTGATCAGAACTCTCAATTTGCCGCCGGTCAGATCGGTCAAGAACCGCTTTATAACGAGCAAGATTTTACCTACACCGTCATTACCGAAGGCCGCCTAAATACTGCAGAAGCCTTTGGCAATATTGTATTGCGTGCCAACCAAGACGGTTCGATGTTGAAAATTAAAGACATCGCACGGGTTGATTTAGGTTCGGAACGCTATAACTTTGATGCCACCTTTAATGGTAAACCGACCGTGCCGATTGGGATCTTCTTGCAAACCGATGCGAATGCACTTGAAGTATCAAAATTGGTGGATGAAAAACTAGCACAACTCGCTGAACGTTTCCCACAAGGCATTGACTACGAAGTGCCTTATGACACCACTAAGTTTGTAAAGGTGTCGATTGAGCAGGTTATTTACACCTTCATTGAAGCCTTGGTATTGGTGTCGTTTATCGTGTTTTTGTTCTTACAGAATGCGCGCGCTACCTTGATTCCGCTGATTGCGATTCCGGTTTCGATTATCGGCACCTTTTCGATTATCGGCACCTTTATTGGGTTTGAATTACTGGGCTTTTCGATCAACCAACTCACCCTTTTCGGTATGATTTTGGCGATCGGTATCGTGGTCGATGATGCGATTATCGTGGTCGAAAACGTCGAGCGTATTATGCGCCAAGATAAACTTCGCCCCAAAGAAGCCACCATCAAAGCGATGAAAGAACTCACCAGCCCGCTGATTGCGATTGTATTGGTGTTATCGGCGGTATTTATACCGGTAGCCTTCATTGGTGGCTTCAGTGGTGAGATGTATAAGCAGTTTGCTATTACCATTGTCGTATCGGTCGCGATATCAGGCCTGGTGGCTTTAACCTTAACCCCAGCTTTATGTGCCACCTTACTTAAAGACGAAGAGCATACACCCCACCGCTGGTTTGGCTGGTTTAACCGAAGCTTTGATTGGTTAACCAACAAATTCAGCACCGGTGTCGCCAAGGTTATGCGTTATAGCTTATTAAGCCTGCTGTTATTTGTAGTGTTGGGGGCTTTAGCGGTTCAACAATTGCAAAGCTTGCCAAAAAGTTTAGTACCACAAGAAGACAAAGGCAGCATTTTAGTCGTGAGCTATCTACCGCCTGCCTCGTCTCTGTCAAGAACTGAAGAAGTGCGTGATCAAATTAACGACCAGTTAATGGCACACCCTGCCGTTGAATACGCGACGCTATTTGCCGGTTTTGATATCCAAACCTTTGCGCTTAAAACCGATTCGGCGGCGGGCTTTGTCGGCCTAAAACCTTGGGATGAGCGCCAGTCGGATGATATGAAAATTGACGCGGTAGTGGGTCAATTGTTTGGTCAATTTATGGGGCACGATGAAGCCTTTACCATGCCAATTGCGATGCCAACCATTACGGGCATGAGCATGACTGGTGGGGTTGAAGGTTATATTCAAAACCGGATGGGTGCCAGTACCTCGGATTTAAGTGAGCTGATGGACAAAATTGTCGGCGCGGCGAATGCCCGCCCAGAATTACAAAGTGTCCGCACCACTTTCTCTACCAAAACACCGCAGTACGAGGCGATTTTAGATCGTGAAAAAGCCTTGGCGATGCAGGTTTCGATAAATGAAGCTTTCGCAGCGATGCAATCCACTTTTGGTAGCTTGTATGTGAATGACTTCAACTTGTTTGGGCGCACCTTCCGCGTCAATATGCAGGCGGAATCCAAATACCGTGAAACGGCCGACAATTTAAAAGACGTGTTTGTACGTTCTGCGACCGGTGAAATGGTTTCGCTAGCGAACCTGATTGACTTCAAACGCATCACCGGTGCCGATGTAGTGGATCGCTTTAACCTCTTTCCGGCGGCCAAAATCACCGCTGAACCCAAACCAGGTTATAGCTCAGGCGATGCGATGAAAGCCCTGCAAGAAGTGGTGGATGAACTCGCCCCACAAGGCTTTACTCTAGGCTGGGTTGGTTCAGCTTATCAAGAGGAATTGTCAGCTGGCGCCGGTAGCCAAGCCTTCTTATTTGGTCTACTGATCGTATTCTTAATTCTAGCCGCGCAATATGAGCGTTGGACCTTACCACTTGCGGTGGTACTCGCGGTGCCTTTCGCCGTACTTGGGGCCGCCCTGGCGACTAAATTGGCGGGGCTGGATAACGACATTTACTTTGAACTTGGACTATTAACCCTGATTGGTTTGTCGGCTAAGAACGCGATATTGATCGTCGAATTTGCGATGCAAAAACGCGCCCAAGGCATGAGTTTGTTGGATGCCTCACAAGAAGCCGCGCGTATGCGTTTCCGCCCAATTGTAATGACTTCGTTAGCCTTTACCATGGCGGCCATTCCGTTGATGTTAAGTGAAGGTGCCGGTGCGGCGGCACGTAATGCGGTTGGCACCGGCGTGGTAGGTGGTATGATTCTAGCCACCTTCCTCGCCCCATTATTTATTCCGATGTTCTTCCGTTGGGTTGCGACCTTCTCTGAATGGTTAGGTCAACGGAAGAATCGCGCAGGAGAAACCTCATGATTCGTACCACGCGTAAAATTTTACCGCTCAGTTTGATGTTGGTTTTAGCGGGTTGTTCGCAGATGCCTAACTACGAAAAGCCGCAAACCGATTTACCGCAAACAATTGGCGAAATTCAACAAGCACCAGGCCTGGTGATCCCTGAAACTGAACAGGCCTGGTGGTTGCAGTTTGATGATGCCACTTTACAGGCCATGCTGGACAAAGCCTTGGAACGTAATGCCGATTTTAATATCGCACAACAGCGTTTATTCCAAGCTCGCGCCGCCTTAACCCAAGGTCGCGCCGAGCACTGGCCCAGCTTGCAAGTGCAAGGTGGTTTAGGCCGCCAACAAACCAGCGACAATGCCCCACAAGCTCCAGGTGCAGAATTCGAAAGCTATAACCTGGACGGCCTAATCAGTTATGAAGTTGATTTATGGGGACGCGTGCGCTCAAACCAACTGCGTTTAAGCGCCGAGTATGAAGCCATGCAAGCCGACACCCAAGCTTTGCGTTTGAGCTTAACTTCTGCGGTGGCCACCAGTTATTTCAACTTGCGCGCACTCGATCAAATGGTGTCTATTGCGCGCAACACGGTCAGTTCTCGCCAAGAAAACTTACAGTTGCGCCAACGCCAGTATGAGTTGGGTCGTTTAACCCAACTGGCCGTGCAGCAAGCTGAAGTGGAATTAACGCGTGTTGAAATTGAGTTAATTAATTTAGAACAACAACGTGATGTCCAACGCCATGCCCTAAGTTTGTTAGTGGGTGACACGCCCGCCCAAATGGTCAAAGCTAGCCAAGCTGAAGCTGGTAACGGCGGGTTTACGGATACCGAAATTCCGGCTTTGCATTCGGATTTAGCGTCCGAGTTATTAATGCGTCGTCCCGACATTCAAGCCGCTGAGCAACGTCTTATTGCGGCCAATGCCAATATTGGTGTAGCACGAGCCGCCCTATTCCCTAAACTAAGTTTAAACGGCTTAATTGGAGTTAATAGTAACTCGGTAGATACCTTGTTTGATGGCAATTCAACCCGTTGGCAAGCCCAAGCCGGTCTAACCGCGCCGATTTTTAATGCCGGTTCCTTACGCGCTCAGGTGCAAATCAGCGAAGCGGAACAACAGATCATGTTGAACCAGTATCAACAAACTTTGCGCCAAGCCTTTGCTGAAGCGTTAGATGCCTTAAACATGCATAAACGTTCAGAACGCCAGCTTGATGTTCAACAACGTCAAGTGATCGCATTGCGCAGCACCTTGGATTTGGCGCAAAAACGTTTTGATTCGGGCTATTCAAGCTACCTAGAAGTGTTGGATGCTCAACGTACTTTATTTGATGCTGAAGTCGCGATGGTCACCACCAAGCGTAATTATCTGAACGCTAGCATTGAACTCTACAAAGCCTTGGGCGGTCATTGGCAAGGCTAACACTAAGTTAAAACCTTTCAGGTTCCGCATTATGCCAACCACCAGGCCTGGTGATCCGCATCACCGGGCCTTTTTGTTTTATAATGGCGCGAAAATTATCGGAATAAAAACATGAGTTCAAACGCTTTAACCCTCGGCATTCAAGTTTCTTATCAAGGTCAGGTGCACCACTTTAAAGCACCCATTGATTTAGATGCGCGTTTAGCTAAACACGGTGCATTACCAGACTTTCATGATTGGGTCGCGCGCGCCAGCCAAGTGGATACCTATTCATATCTATTTGAAGCCATGCAAATGGAGCCAGTTGAGATTTTAGGTGCCCAAGGTCGCGCAGCCGATTTTGTGGTGAATGGCGTGTTTGATGAGGCTGGTTTTATTGAAGATTGGCACCAGAAAAACGCGCTGCCTAGCCTGCAACGCTTAGCTAAACAACTGTTAGACATTGAGGACTTAGATCAACACCCCATGCTGAAGCAAGCTCTATTGGCCGCCTATCAACAAGGTTTTCAAGCGAATCAGCCTGCGTCTTAAATCCGCTTAAATCTGTTTTAATCTTGCGAAAGAATTAAGCGGGTCAACTTTGGCCACAATCGTTGCAATATGATCGGCTGAGCTTTGGGGTTAGGGTGCAAAGCATCGTTTTGCATTAAGTCTGGATCTAACGCCACATCTTCTAGAAAAAACGGGTCCAAATCTAACTGATAGGTTTCGGCCAAACTCAGATAGGTTTGCGCTAAACGCGCATCGTAAGCCGGCCCATAATTAGTTGGCAACCGAATACCTAACAACAGCACTTTAGCACCGGCTTGCTGACTGATCTCAATCATGCTTGCTAGGTTATGTTCTGTCGTGCTTAAATTTTGACCACGCAATGCATCATTTGCCCCCAGTTCCAAAATGACATAGCTTGGCTGATGACGTTTAATCAGATTCGGTAAACGTTGTAAACCACCCGACGTGGTCTCTCCGCTCAAACTCGCGTTCACCACGTTAATATTGAACAATTTATCCTGAGTTTGTTTATTCAATTTTTGTTGTAATAAAGCCACCCAACCTTGCTCAGTCGACATACCATAAGCCGCGCTTAAACTGTCGCCCATAACCAGCATCACGTCTTGCGACTGGGCTTGAACGGGGTTAGTATTGAACCCAAACATTATGATTAAAAAAACGAATAGGCTAATATGAAAACAAGCTCGGTACTTCAGTTGAAGGATGTTCACTACCAGGTGTCCTCTGCGCAAGAAAATATCTCTATCTTAAAGGGCTGCAACCTAGATGTCGAGCCGAATCAAAGCTTAGCTATTGTCGGGCGTTCAGGTTCAGGCAAATCCACGCTATTGGCCTTAATGGCTGGATTAGACACCCCCACTTCAGGTGAAATTGAGTTACTCGGACATTCAATGAACCAATTAAGCGAAGACCAACGCGCCCAAGTCCGCGCCTTAAAAGTGGGATTTGTCTTTCAGAATTTTCAACTCATGCCAGGGATGAACGCGCTGGAAAATGTAATGATGCCGCTGGAATTATTTGGCGTGGACCAAGCACGTGAACGCGCTGAAGCGGCACTGGAGAAAGTGGGCTTAAGCCACCGTTTAACTCACACACCGCGTGCCTTATCCGGTGGTGAACAACAACGCGTCGCAATTGCGCGCGCGATTGTCACCGAACCCGACATTTTGTTTGCAGATGAACCCACAGGCAACCTAGACGAAACCACAGCTAAACAAGTCCAAGATTTATTATTTGATTTGCAACAACACACTACATTGGTTCTGGTCACGCATGACCGGGCCTTTGCACAACTTTGCCAACGC